>JAISPY010000059.1 GCA_031274565.1 Treponema sp. | reverse complement strand
TCCAGATTCGCCGTGGGTTCATCCATGACGAGCAGAGGAGCTTTCTGCGCCAAGGCACGGGCAATCAGCACTAGTTGCTGTTCCCCCCCGCTTAATTGCCGGAAGGACCGCAGCCGCAGCTGGGCTATGCCCAGTCGTTCCAGGGCTTCTTCCGCACCCTGCCGCTGGGCCCTACTCGGCAGGGACCACTCCTTGCCCTGGGCCGCGGTTCCCATTAACACCATATCCAGGGCAGAGTAATTGAAGGAAGGATAATGGGTTTGAGGCACATAGGCTATCTGTTTGGCCAGGGCCGCGGGGCTTTTGGTCTCGATCCCCTTGCCCTCCAGAAGTACCTGTCCGGTATGGTTCTTTTCCAAGCCCAGGATACAGCGGAACAAGGTACTCTTCCCCGCGCCGTTAGGCCCCAGCATCCCCAGAAGCTCCCCCGGTTGCACGGTAAAACCCACATCCTGCAATACCCGATGCTTGCCATAGGCGAAACTGAGGTTCCGGACTTCTAACGAGGCCGCTATTTGCGTATGGGGCATAGGCGCTTCACCATAAATCACCCTTCCGGGTGATGAGCCAGAGGAAGAAAGGCGCCCCCACCAGGGAGGTGAGGATCCCCAGGGGGATTTCAGTGGCAAAGAGATTGCGGGATACCCCATCAATGACCATGAGAAACAGGGCGCCGAAGAGCATACTTGCCGGCATGAGATGTTGGTAATCGTTGCCCACTAAACGCCGGGTCAGATGGGGTATCACCAGCCCGGCCCAGCCGATGATACCGCTCACTGAAACCGCCGCCGCGGTTATCAAGGTGGAACTCACAATGACCATGATCCGGGTCCGTTTCACCTGAACCCCCATGGATTGGGCCTCATCTTCACTCAGGGTAAGGAGGTTGATGCGCCAGCGGAAAATGAGGAGCGGTGCCAGCCCCAGACTTATGGGAAGCAGCACAAAGGAAACATCCGAAGGCTTGGTTTTTGCCAGAGAACCCATGAGCCAGTAGACGATTTCAGGAAGCACGCTGTTAGGGTCCGCCACCAGCTTCATAAAAGAAATCCCCGCGTTACAAAGCGAGGAAACCATCAAGCCCGCCAGGATGAGGCCCAGCACCTTTTTACCCCGGGTCCGTTCCCCGATGAACATCACCAGGGTAATGGCCAGGAGACTGGCGAAAAAGGCAAAGAGGGTGATCATAAACCCGGAAAGCCGCAGGAGGATAGCTAAGGTTGCGCCGGTAGCTGCCCCGCTGGAGGCCCCCAGAATATCCGGGGCTGCTAGGGGATTTTGAAACACCCCCTGATACGCCGCGCCGGATGCGGCCAGGCAGGTCCCTACCATACAGGCCAGGATGATCCGGGGCAGCCGCACGTTGAAGAAGATCGCCTCCATGCGCTCTGACTCAAAGGCCGTCCCGAACATCCGGGCCAGGAGCATCCGGGGCGGAATGGGATACCGTCCCAGGGACAGGGATATCACCACGGCAAGCCCCAAAAGAACCGCCAATACCGCCGTTATATACGGAAAATGCTGGGATAAAGCGGGGCTTTCTGAAAAGGACAACCCCCCAGGTCCCTGCTTCATGCCCCGGGCCCGCCTGGTTTCACGCTATGGGCGGTCAGTTGGTCGAACCGTTCCCGGGAAAGGTCGTAGCGGTAGAAGAGCCGGTAGTATTCGGCGATCTCCTGGTACCAGTCAATCCCCACGCGGTATTCGGGATAGAGGATCTGCTCCAGCCAGATGATGCCCAGGTAGCGGTTGATAGATGGGGGCATTCCCATCCAGTTGTGAGGACCAAAGGGTACTTCGTAGTAGGTCCCCTTACGGATCGCCTGGAGCTGCTTCCAGGTGGGATCCGAACCAGCCGTCATATACACGCTGTCGGGACCGAAGATGATCACCTCCGGATCCCAGAGGAGCAATTGTTCCAAGTCCGTTTCATTGCCGCTGCCCCGAGAGGCGGGGTTAGCTACCACCGCCTGGTTATGGGCTAAATAATCCAGGACCTCCCCATGAAAGGAACCTGCGGCAATGACATTGAGTCCTGCCTGGCCCAGGCAATAGAGCACGGACTTCTTGGCATCCCCTACCTCGGCAACCAGTTCCTGGGCCTCTGAGAGGGTCTTCTCGCAAAAAGCAGCCAGGGCTTCACCCTGTTCCTCCCGGCCCAGGATCGTACCCAGGGTACGGAAGGCTTGGGGGGTGGATTGTAAGGTGGCGGTAATATGGATGGCCGGAACCGCAATGGCCTGGGAGATTGCGTCCATATCCTCCGCGATACTATCCTTGGGTTCGCCAATATCAATGACCAGTTCCGGTCCAATCGCGGCAATCTCTTCGAGATTCAAGTTGTCAGCTCCGTAAAACTGCCCCACTACAGGAAGCTGCAAAACATACGCCGGGACGAACTCCTCCGCATCCGGAGGATAGGCGCTGGAGATGGCGCAGAACATATCCGGGGCGATAGCCAGGAGGAACATCTGGGCGAGGGTTCCTGAAGGGACCAGCCGGGTAATCTTTCCGGGAATCTCCACGGTCCGGCCCACGGAATCGGTAAAAAGGACCTGTGCCGGCTTTGCTTCCGCTGCGGGCGTAGGCGCGGTCTTGGGCCTGCAGCTTGCCAAGAGGGGAAGCAACAGCAAGGCGGCCAGAAGCGCCCTTCCCAGGGAATTATTTTTAACGATAAATCGATTATATGCCATAAGAACCATCCTTAATTTCAGTACTGTAACATCGATTCGTATAAAAAGCAAGTGAAATATTACGGTTTTATACGTTTTTGTATGGTTTGTTATATTTTTATATGTATGGATAAAACAATCTATACTAACCTATGGCGGTTATTTTCTAAGGATCCGCAAGGAACGTCCATTCCAGAACCGGGCAAGATCCAGCCACCGCCCTGGGCGTGGGGGCGGAATAGACCACAGGGCGAGCGCATATAAATTACCCCGAATCGGAGGTATCTGAGACCAGAGACGATTGAAAGAGGAGCCATTCAAGATAATCAGTAGACCACGCCATTTGTTTTCTCTGCCCTATGCTGTTGCTTTTCGTTTTGGTATCGGCACAGGCCACCGTTAAGGCCAGTTTCCTCAAGATAGCCATGTTCTCAGGTCCCTTGTCCTTACGCAGCCGGGAACTATCCTCCCCAAAAGCAACGTCAAGCACGTAGTGCAGCGAGTTTTCAATGCCCCAATGGCCGCGCACCCCTTGGGCAAATTGTTCCGGGTCCGCCTGAAGACTTGAGACAAAAAACCTGCGCTCCACCGTTGTCTCACCGTTCACCTCACGACTGGATTCCACCATCCCTATGGAACCTCTGCTCTTCCAGTACGGATGCCGTTTAATCAGCCAGTCCACATCGTCGCTCACCGCGTAACCCCGGTCCTCTATCCGCCCGTGCCGCTCGTCATGGGTCCAGACCGAATTAAACCGGATATGCCGACGCTCCCCGGAGGGCACCGAAATATCCAGGTCCTCAAAGTACTCTTTCACGTCTTCATGCAGGCTTTCCGCGGACGGGACGTCCGAGTTCCCTTTGAGAGAAAACAGGTAATCCACCTTCTTTTTAACAATCTGTTCGGCTCTTGGAGGTGATCTAAAAAGTATGATGGATAGGGGGAGGGGAAATGACAAAGAGGACAAAAGATGATTCTATATAAAGAATGACAATCAATATAGATATCAATTGCCCTCATTGCCACAGCC
>JAISPY010000002.1 GCA_031274565.1 Treponema sp. | reverse complement strand
CGCTGTACCGCCTCGTTGTAATACCGCATAGCCTCCTCCATACGGCCACGGGCTTCCATATCCCGGCCGATACGGTAACTTTGCAAGCCGCTTCTTTGCACGGTATCCGGAACCGTATCGGGATTCGGCGGGTTGGTCTGCGCAAAGCCGGATAGCAGGATGATGAGGGTACTGAAAAGGCCCAACCAATATCGTTTCATCGAACTACCTTTTTGTATTGGAGCATGATACATCTATATTAATGTACTTCCTTAGAGTCCACAATCCATACCACAGCGCTCTTTTTTTCGGAGGTGCCTACCCCATATACGGTGTCTGTACAGACATCATTATCACTAACTAAAACCGTATTATGTCCCGCAGGGGCATACGTGAAAGAGGGGGTAGAGGGTGTTGGTTACCGGACTGGATGTAACAGAAAAGACAACGGCAGAGCGCAACGCCGAATATTGGGCTAAACTAGAGGAATCACGGAAACAGTATGCAGAGGGAAAATACTACACCTTTGCTATGGAAGATTTGGATGCCTTTGCCGATGGACTGTTAGATAAAACTAACTCTTTGCTCGGCGGAAAAATATCTGAACTTTCTTTTTCAGCAAAAGCGTGGCAAGAGTATACGGATTGGCAGTTCGAAGGATGATACTTAACCCGTGTCCTTATCGTGAAGGCCGCCCCATCCGGGTGTTTATTCCCAAACCACGTATAATCCGCCGCCCCTGGGTGGTGGATAGGTGGAGCTTTGGGGGTGACGCTCCGCAGGGGCATATACATAAAAGAGGATACTGGTTAGGGGACCGGATGTAACCGCGAAGACCACGCCGGAGCAAAACACCCGTCTTATGAGATGCATTCGGTACCGTAAACCGGTACTTATGCCCTGCGCGCGCACAGAGAAACCGGGAAGCTCAGGACCAAGACAGAATACCGACCTTTAAGTATACTGAATGCAAGCGGTTTTTTACCGTAAACTATACGAACAAGTGGAGTATCACCATGAACATCACTGCATTGGAAAAAGCGGCCCTCAGCGTGCGGGCGCTTTCGATAGACGCCATTCAAAAGGCCAATTCAGGGCATCCAGGGCTTCCCCTGGGCGCGGCGGAACTGGGGGCCTTCCTGTATGGAACCGCGCTCCGGCATGATCCTGCGGACCCTGCCTGGCCTGACCGGGATCGGTTTGTCTTGTCTGCAGGGCACGGCTCCATGTTCCTCTATTCCCTGTTGTATCTTGCCGGATATAAGGATCTGACCCTGGAGCATATCAAGCGCTTCCGTCAAATCGGTTCTCCTGCTGCGGGGCATCCGGAATACGGGCTTGCCCAGGGCATTGAGACCACCACCGGGCCGCTGGGACAGGGGATCGCCACGGCGGTGGGTATGGCCATAGCGGAAACCATGCTGGCCGCCCGGTTTAACACGAATACCCGGACCATCGTGAATCATTACACCTATGTCTTGGTAGGAGACGGCTGTCTGCAGGAGGGGGTTTCCGGGGAGGCCAGTTCCCTGGCAGGCCACCTGGGGCTGGGTAAGCTCATCGTGTTTTACGATTCCAACCGGATCACCATCGACGGCAGTACGGACCTGGCCTTCACGGAAGATGTAGCCCGGCGCTATGAGGCATACGGATGGCAGGTGCTCCGGGGCTCCCTATATGATTTTGAGGCCCTGGCCCGGCTCACCGCGGAGGCCCAGGGAGAGCCGAACAAACCCAGTCTCATCATCTTGGATTCGATCATCGGTAAAGGAGCGCCTCATAAGCAGAATACCCCGGAGGTCCACGGCGCGCCCCTGGGACCGGAGGAAACGGCTGCGGCTAAAGCCGCCTTGGGTATTCCCGGGGATTTTTATGTTGCCCCGGAAGCCGCGGCGTATTTCACCGCAAAACGAGGGGAATGGAAACAGGTTCATGCGGCCTGGCAAAAGGAATTCGACCAATGGTCCAGGGAAAACCCGGATAAGCGCAGGGCCTGGGATCAGTTCTATGCGGGCGCCTCTGCCCCTTCGTCGCTGCCCTGTTTTGCCCTGGGGGATAGCCTTGCCACCCGGACTGCGGGGAACCAGGCCCTCGCGGCCCTGGTTGCGGCCAATCCCAACCTGGTGGGCGGTTCCGCGGACCTGAAAGGCCCCAATGCCGTGGGCATCCCCGGCGCCGGGGTGTATAGCGCGGCGAACCGGAGCGGTAGGTATATCCATTTCGGCGTCCGGGAGTTTGCCATGGCCGCCATTGCCAACGGTATCACCCTCCACGGGGGACTGCGGGCGTTCTGCGCGACCTTCATGGTCTTTTCCGATTACCTCCGGCCTGCCCTGCGGCTTTCAGCCTTGATGGAGCAGCCGGTTATCTATGTGCTTACCCACGATTCGATCTTCGTGGGAGAGGACGGTCCCACCCATCAGCCGGTGGAGCATCTGGCTTCGTTTCGGATCATCCCCGGTCTTTTGACGCTGCGGCCTGCGGATGCGGAGGAAACCGCTGAGGCCTGGGCCATGGCCTGGGAACGGCAGGATGGGCCTACGGTGCTGGCCCTTTCCCGGCAGAACATCCGGGTGTTCCCCAAGGAGGACCCGGATTGGAAGCATACCATCCGTACGGGCGCGTATGTGGTGAGAAAGGGCGCGGAGCGGCCTGATGTGGTGCTTATTGCCACGGGTTCCGAGGTGGGTATGGCTCTGGAAGCGGCGGATAGCATCTCGGAGAAGAAGGTGCGGGTGGTGTCCATGATCAGCCGGGAGCGCTTTGAGACGCAGCCCTTGGCTGTGCAGGAGGCCATCGTACCTGTGGGGGTCCGGGTCATCTGCTGCGAGGCCGGGGTCAGGACCGGCTGGGAACGCTGGGCCAAGCCGGGGGATATCCTCTCCATTGACCGGTTCGGCGCATCCGGACCGGCGAATCAGGTGGCAGCGGCGCTGGGCTTCACCGCCGAGGCCCTAGCCGCCAGGATAAACGCATAGCAATTTTTTTTCTTTTTTCTCAGGCCTCCCCGCTTTTCTCTCTAGCATAGGCCGCAGACCGCCACTGGTCTGGCTCGTTCCGTAGGAACGGCCTGCTCCGCATGAAGGCTGCGGGCAGGGATAAGGCAGGAAGTGGTTCTAGGGGTTTATCGCGAGAGCCGCGCCGGAACTAGGCCGAGCAAAAGTACGGTGGGTGCGGGGGGCCTGGGCCCATATGCGTTTACTTTACAAGTCGTGAAAAATATGATACGGTCAATATATGAAAGAAGGAAAAGTAACCTTTGAACAATTAGTATCAGTAATGCCCGAAGGATGGGAAGACAAGGCAAAGGAATTGGGGGCATTGCTGCGGACACGGGAAATCAAGAACGCAACGGATTTGCTGCATCTGGTTTTTTTATACCTCACCGAAGGTAAATCGTTCAGCGGGACAGCCGCGTTATTGAAGCTGACGGGCATCGGTTCCATGACCAAGAAAGCGGTATTCACGAGGTTTCAAAAATGCGATACGTGGCTGCGATGGCTGTGTGAACACATCTACCGGAACAACCACACGATACCGAAACCTCCGCCCTGGCTAGGAGATAAGAAGGTTTATCTGGTAGACGCAAGCGATGAGCCGGTGCACGGGAGCGACAAAACGGATTACCGACTGCATTATGCGGTAGGGCTGTTTGACCTGAGCATGAAAGAAATGGCGCTGACCGGGACGGGAGTGGGGGAGAAGCTCAGCAATTTCAAAACATTGGGGAAGGATGATTTGGTGATAGGAGACCGGGCATATTACAGCAAACAGGGGATAGAATACCTGCGGGGAGTGGGGAGCGGATTTCTGCTGCGTTTTGGGACCCGGAGGTTTCATAGCTACGACGAAAATGGCAGGAAAGTGAATATCTTGGACTGTTTTACGGGGTTGCAACCGGGAGGAAGCGGGGAAGCCATCGGGTATTATGAATATGAGGGGGAGTACAAACCGTTACGTTTTTGCGCATTGAGGAAGACCAAAGAAGCGGAGCGGAACGGCCTAGAGGCGTTAGGGAAAACACAGCAGAGGAAACACGGAAAGAAGGGCTTAAGCGAGGCGCAGAGAGCGTATAACCGATATGTGGTCGTGGTTACCTCAATAACCGATGCGGCTCCCGATGTGCTCCTTGAGCTGTATCGGCAGCGGTGGCAGCTAGAGCTGGTATTCAAACGGTTACAGTCGTTGTTCGGCTACCATGAGATACCGGTGCATATTGAGCGGAGCGCCCTGGCATGGTTTTACGGCAAGCTGTTATTAGCGGCCCTTTGCGAGACCTAGGTAAACTCGGAAACATAGTTTCCGCGGTCGTTTTTCCCCCTCGGCAGGAAAGCGTAGCACGTAAAGACTGGTCGCTCTGGTGCGAACAGCGGCTTATGTTGAGCATAGTAAAATACATACTTTTGGATACGCTCTCTGTAATAAACCTCTTTGAAACTATCCATGAATTAGTGCCGCTTTGTGCTCACTCCAAGAGAAAACGAATACCTGCGCTATTCAGATCGCTTATTCCTAAGTAAACGCATATGAGGCCTATACCCGTATTATTTCAGCCCGTTTAGCGGATCCACAGGAAAGGAGTATATATAATGGCGATCATAAGACATACCCATGTGGCTGGTATCGAGTTAACCCCTGAACAGGAAGCAGCGCTAGAAGCTCGGCTTAATGAGGCCGCCCGATACCCAATAACCTATGATGATGACTGCCCGGAATTGACCGAAGAGCAGCTTGCCGAGTTCCACCCGGTCAATGGGATGACCTGGGAGGAACGGGCCCGGCTCATGCGGGAACGGGGCATCCGGGACCCCGATGCGGCGGAACAGGAAACCCCAGAACTGGCTGCGGTCTTGAATAAGTAGCCGGCACTGGGGATAAATGTAAAATTGTTGTGGATTATGCCCAGGGCCAGGGCACATAAAAATTTTTGTCCACGAATTACGCGAATGACACGAATTAAGAACGGTGGCCATTCCATAATTCGCGTCATTCGCGGACTCTTTCTTTTCTCTACTCGAGCATAATCCGTAGGAACGGCCTGCACTGCATGAAGGCCGTGGGCCGGGGGGATAACCAGGTAATACCGTGTAGGCGGGAGTAAGGAAAATAGGCGCGATTTGCATTAAACTTTGAATGAGACAGGCCGGTATGGACTTTGAATGGGATGACAACAAAGAACGGAAAAATATTGAAAAGCATAGCGTATCTTTTAAAGCAGCCCAATTTGTATTTAAGGA
>JAISPY010000162.1 GCA_031274565.1 Treponema sp. | reverse complement strand
GCTTTCAGTGGAAGGTAGTACCTTGAAAAGTCTAAAACTACCTATGGATGAAGAGGAGGAACCACTGACCATATCGTGCTGACTTTGCCGAGGCTCAGGGCGGTGTGAACCGCATACCGACCAAGCAACATTTTTTCACCGTCGGATAGCGGATCAAAACGAATATCTGTCCCATTAAAACGCAGTTTTAGGGTTTTAACTGCCATTCCGGTATCTTCAAGAATAAGAAATTGTAAATCAGTCCATACATATTGCAGGGATTCACGTAAAAGGTCGTACATTCCTAATCTTGAGACAGATAACGACCATGATGTAAGGTTGCTTAGGACCCGCGCAGGAATAACATGCCCTACATTTTATTCTCATTGCTGCGCGGGTCCTTAGATTGATGTTACGGGAATGACTTTCAGCTTTGCTCTCTGCTTTAATGCTCTGAACATTGGGGCGCAGAATAAGCAAACTTGACCGGGATTTTTGAAGCAGTTCGATTTCACGGCGATCAGGAATCGGCTGCATGGAAGGGAGGGCCACTTACCGCTGGTCAAGCGGAAATCCAATGTTGCTGTTATCGAAGCGGACACTGTCCGTGTCTCTGGTATAAATTGCTCTGTCATCACAGATGGCCGTTTCTTGTATAATTCTCGGCTCTTGGTATTCACTTTGCTCAAGGCAGCAATGCTCAGTTTACCCCCATCATCGTTGATGAAGTCCTCCCCATGGGCCAAAAACCACCGTTTCTCCGCTTCATACTCGCAGCCCTGTTTCTGTACATGGATGCGTCCCGGACCGTCGCACAGGTCATGGAGCAATTTGAAGACCTCGAACCTGCCGCAAGACGCGTTACCTTTGATGTGATGCTCCGGGGAATCGTGGCGGCAAACCCCGAAGTTTTGGGGGCCTGGACGATAGGGGAGCCTAATGCCCTAGACGCGCTCTAGGTGGATACTCTGGAGACCAATAGTACCGGCTGGTATATTGAACCTTTATACGCATCGAACCGGGAAAATCCTATACCATGCAGATTATCCCGGACCCTGCGGTTCACCTTGAGCCTTTTGAGCTTACGATGAAGGCCCATTGGATACAAAGCAAAATTTCCCAGTGTACCGCGAGGTTTTCAGTTGAGCAATCCGCGGAAACAGCTTGGAAGCCTATAGCACCTACTTGAAACAGCATGGTCAACGGGTATGAAGGATCTTCAGATCCTGGGCTGCACGGGGAACCCGCATTTTTCCATGTCCCGTTCCCTGAGGGCTGCGTCGATCCAGGTACTCAGTTCAAGCTGTTCATAGCGCTGCCGGGCTTCCGTAGGATCCCCCCGCAGTACCGGGTGAGGAGGGCTGAAAAGGACACAGCAATCTTGGTACGGCAGAATCGAGGTTGCATAGGTCCCAATCCTTTCCGCAAGCCGGATGATCTGCTCCTTGTCCATGCCGATGAGGGGCCGGAGGACCGGCAGGCTCACCAGGCTTTCGGTACAACTGATGTTTTCAATGGTCTGGCTTGCCACTTGGGAGAGACTCTCTCCGGTGATGAGACACCTATCCCCCCGGTACTGGGCGAGCTTGTCCGCTCCTTCCATCATGGCCATCCTGAGCAGCACCGTGCGCCACGGCTCAGGAGCCTGGGCTTGGATTCGAAGCTGAACCGGGGTAAAGCTTACGGTATAGAGCCGTATCCCCCGGGCATACCGGCCCACCAGAGCCGCCAGATCCCGCACCTTTTGGCGCGCCCCTTCGGAGGTGTAGGGATAGGCGTGGAAATACACCGCATCCAGATGCATCCCCCGAGAGGCCATCATATACCCGGCCACCGGGGAATCAATGCCCCCGGAAAGGAGGAGCAACCCCCGTCCCGCAGTCCCTACGGGCAGTCCCCGGAGACCCTTCCGGGCAGTTCCATAGATATAGGCCTTTTCCCGGATTTCAATTGCAATCACCGCATCGGGCGCATGCACATCCACCTGTAAACCCGGTACCCCCTGCAGCACCGCGGCTCCGCCTTCGCACCGCAGACCGTAAGAATCCAGGGGAAAGCTCTTATCGGTCCTGCGGGCCTCGATCTTAAACCGCCGTACCCCCTGGTCAAAGAGTTCCTGGGCTTCGCTTACACAGGCCCGCAGGACCCCTTCCACGGTCTTTTCAGCGGTCCTGGTTTTGGCCCAACCTGCTATGCCGAAAAGATGCGCCAGAGCAGCTTCAACCTGTTCCTGGGCTGCTTCAGGACAACGCACCAAGAACCGTCCGGTGATCAGTTCCAGCTTCGCCCCGGTTCCTTGGAGCATAGACAAAAGATTCCGCTTTAGAATCTGTTCAAAACCCTTCCGGTTTTCCCCTTTGAGGGTGAGTTCTCCCAGTTTTAAAAGATACGTGCTCATGCTATTCAGCCTTCCCGCTGCTCCCCTGGAACAGGGCGAGCGCCTCCCCGATGGTTTCGAGTAAGCCTGTTATATCTTCCTGGGTGGTAGCCCAGCCCTGGGAGATCCGGATCCCCTCCAATCTGGTCTGCGGGTCCAGTCCCATGGCAGTAAGCACCGGGCGATCCCGCTGGGCGGAGGAACAGGCGGAGCCGGTAGAAACCGCATAGCCCCGGTCGTCCAATAGCCGGACCATGACTTCTCCCGGTATGCCTTTGAACCCCGCCTGTAGGATATACGGGGAAAACCGGGGATCCACATCCTCCCGGTCCTGGGGGATGAGGAAGCACCCCGGCATGGCGCGTAAAGCGCCGATGAGAACTGCAAAACGCCGGGAGGCTTCCGCATATTCCAACGCAACCCGCTCGGGAACCGCCCGAGATTCGAGGCAGGCGGCCAGGGCAAGCGCGCCGGCAATGTACTCGGTTCCCGGCCGAACGCCCCCTTCCTGAGTGCCCCCTCGGTACAAGGGGTTCAGGGCCTTACGGAGGTAGAGGAGGCCGATACCCCGGGGACCGCCGAGCTTATGGGCGCTTATGGAAGCGGAATCCAAGTCCCAGGCGGCTATATCCAGGGGAACTTTACCCACCGCCTGAACCAGGTCGCTATGCACATGGATGGGGGATCCTCCCCTGGCTCTGATGAGCCGCAGGAGGCTCGGCATATCCGTGAGCGCGCCGGTTTCGTTATTCACCCCCATGATCGCCACAAACCTGGTTTCCGGGTGTTTTCCCAGGACTTTTTCTAACCGGGCAGGGCTGACCCGGCCGTCTGGTTCCACCTGGATAGGGGCGATACGCAAACCCAGCCGCTCCAGGACCAGGCAGTTCTCCCGTACCGA
The DNA here is from genome assembly GCA_031274565.1 of Treponema sp. Taxonomy (GTDB): domain Bacteria; phylum Spirochaetota; class Spirochaetia; order Treponematales; family Breznakiellaceae; genus JAIRLU01. The sequence continues at coordinate 5,385 of JAISPY010000162.1, read as the reverse complement.
GGGATGCTCTACCGCGGAAAATAAGATGCCCGGACTGGGTTTTCGCAGGAGCAGGGAATGGAGGACCAGGGCATTGGATTCGGTCCCCCCGGAGGTAAAGTAGATGCCCTTGGGATCGAGCCCCAATACGGCAGCGCAGCGGACACGGGCTTCTTCCAGGAGCTGCCGGGCGCGGCGGCCCTCTGCATGCAGAGACGAGGGATTGCCAAACGCCCCGGGGTCTTGAGCGGGTAGATCGGGAATGGCAGTAGCGGCCCAATCAAAATAACGCCGTCCCGCCTGACCGGGGAAACGGACGGAAAGAGCTTCCATGAAAGGTATCATACTCAGAAAAACCCTTCCGGGCAAGCACGATACAGGGCCGGTGCATATAAACAAAAGGGTCCGCGAATGACGCGAATTAACGCGAATGAGGGAATGACCACCGTGCTTAATGCGCAACAATGAGCGGGTCCTTAACGGATTTTAGCGCGTGATTCCTCCTTAATTCGTGTAATTCGCGGACAAAAATTTTTATGTGCGCTGACTCTGCCCCTTATGCAAGATTTCCCGCAGGCAAAGCGGACTTCCCCTGCGGTCAGGTAGAGAAAAAAAGCCCAGGATAGACGCACAACCGCCAGGGATTACGCGGCGTGCGCATTCGCAGGTATCCCCTCAACGCATATCCCGGTAATCCGCTCACATGGTTCAGGGAACGGCTGCATCCTGGGGTATAGCCGTTCCGGTCTTGGGAAGCAGGTACTGACGCAGTTTCGCCAGCACCTGCTCGAGATCCAGGGGTTTACCCAGATGATCATTCATACCCGCCGCAAGGCATTTTTCAATATCCTCCCGAAATACATTGGCCGTCATAGCCACGATGGGGATCTGCCGGGCCTGGGGAGTATCCAGCCCACGGATGCGCTGTGCCGCTTCGTAGCCGTCCATATTCGGCATCTGGACATCCATGAAGATCAGGTCATAGCGGTCCGGCGCCTGGCTGAACATCCTCAGGGCCTCAGCCCCGTTCCCCGCACAGTCAATGGCCAGCCGGGTCGGTTCCAGGAGGGCCACTACAATCTCCTGGTTAATTTCCACATCCTCCGCCAGCAGCACCCGATACCCTTCAAAGGTATCTAGGGGGCCGGACCGGGCAGCTTCCGTCCCCAGGACCGTATCGATCCCCAGACACTCATTGATACAATCGGCGATGACCGAGGGGAACAGGGGTTTCGGCATAAATTTATCTACCCCGGCGTTTTGGGCTTCCTCTTTTATCACACTCCATTCCACGGCGGAGATCATAATAACCACGGATTTATCCGGGTTGTTTTTCTTGATTTCCCGGGAAATGGCTATCCCGTTCATGCCGGGCATGTTCCAATCCACAAAATAGAGGTCATAGGCGCCATTCCGCGCAATGAGATCCAGCGCATCTGCACCGCTTGAAGCGCTCGCACAGGTGATGCCGAAGCCCCGGAGTATTTCCTCAAAGTCCTGCCGTATCTCTAGCGCGTCATCCACCACCAGGACCTGTATGTTTTTCCAATCCACCCCAGGGTTCAAAAGACCCTGCCAGCTTTGCCGCCGCGCCCGCTGGCCCCGCTGCGCCTTGATGGTAAACCAAAAGGCAGACCCTTTGCCAAGCTCCGAGGATACCCCTATTTCGCCCCCCAAGAGGGAGACGATTTGTTTGGATATGGCAAGTCCCAGTCCCGTACCGCCGAACTTGCGGGAGGTACTGCTTTCGGCCTGCTGGAAGGACGTAAAAAGCTGGGCCTGCTGTTCCTGGGAAATGCCGATTCCCGTATCGCGTACTTCAAACCGGATGGTACAGATACCGTCCTCTTCCTGTACCAGCGCTATTTTCAGGGCTATGGAGCCTTGTTCCGGGGTGAACTTCACCGCATTGCTCAAGAGGTTGGTGATCACCTGGGCCAGCCGCTGATCATCGCTCACGAGATACCGGGGGATATGCCGCTCAAGGTGTACGGTAAAATTCTGCCGCTTCTCATCCACCCGGAAGGTACTGAGATTGGCCACATGCCGGAGCATCTTCTCAAAATCAAACTCCACCAGGGAAAGCTCAAACCGGTTGGCTTCAATCTTAGACATATCCAGTATGTCATTAATAACCCCCAGCAGATGTACCGAGGCGTCCCCTATTTTTTTCAAACAGTAATCCTTCCGTTCGATATCCGTGGAGGATTGGGCGATGGAAGTCATCCCGATGATGGCATTCATGGGCGTCCGGATCTCGTGGGACATATTCGCCAGAAATTCACTTTTAGCCCGGCTCGCCGCCTTAGCCTGCTCCATGGATTGTTCCAAGGCTTGGGTGGTTTCATTACGCATGACCGCATTAGCCAACAGCAAGCTCCCGGAACGCAGAATCGCTTCTTCATCGCTTGAAAAATAACGCTCCCGATGACAGTCATCAAAACCGATAAAACCCCAAAACGCATCCTGCAAAAACACCGGAACCGCCAGAATAGATTTGATGGCGTATCGCCCCAGCCGTTCCTGTTCAGGGAGTGAACAGTCCTTCACCGGGCTGTTGACACATTCCCCCGCAGCAAACTTCGTTTCCCATTCGGGAAATTCGGTGATAAAGGGAGATTCCTGGGGGATATTGATATGTCCGATGTCCTGCCGCCGGGCTATCTCCTTATCAAGCCACCAGAAGATGAGGCGGTACCGATGCGCTCCTTCCGGCCCCTGGTTTTTCCAGATATAGAGCCGGTGCGCGGACACGCTCTGGGCCATCATCTCCATACCCTTATAGATGGCGTCATTGAATTGGTCCGCGTCGGAAGCCAAGAGCAGGGAAGCCGCATCGTTTACCGTATGCAGCAGATGATCCTGCCGGATAAGCTCGGCGGTCCGTTCCCGCACGGTTTGTTCCAGTTTTTTCCCCTCCTGTCTGCGCCGCATGAACATCACCATCAAAAGACCCAGCAGGCAGAAGAGCAGTCCTGAGACGCCGACCAGCCAGGGAATCTGCGCCTGGGCCATTTTTCCTCGGTAATCAAAGACCTGCCGGGTCCAGTGGTCGGATATATGCTCCGTATCAATCAGCAGGAGCGCCTTGGACACGATGGAACACAACACCCGCTCCTGACGGTTTAAACCAAAGGTCGCTTTAACCGGGTAGGCAAAGACCAGATTGAGCTTGAACCCCGGACGCTCCTTGAAATTAGTTAAACCCAAAAGCAGGTTCCGGGAGGCCATCACCACGTCAATCTCCCCCTGTTCCAGCGCGTTCAGGGCGTCATTGGTACCGGCATATTCCTTTGCGCGGCTATGATTCGGAAACCAGGTATGAAAAATATCCGCATAGGCGGTATTCCGCAGAATCCCCACCCGGGAATACAGGACCTCGTTCATCGTGATATCCGGGTATTCCAGCCGGGACACCAGCGCATAGTAATCGGTCTGGTAAGAAACTTCCGGCCACAGGAAACGGCCTTCCCGGGCCGGAGAGCGGATCAGGGATGAAATCATGGCGGCTTCGCCGTTTTCAAGCAGCGTCAGCAATTCCGGCCAGCGGGCATGCTCCGGGTTCACGGTGGTAAAGGTAAGTCCGGTAAGGGCCTCAATCTCCGCAAGCACATCGAAGGTGATCCCCTGCCATGCGGCTTCCTGGGTATTATAAAAACTGACCGGATAATTGTCGTATTGCATGGCTATCGGAATGGGGCGCTTCGAGCGTATCCGCTCCTGAATGTAGTTCCATTCCTCCTCATCGAGCTGGATAGAGAGCTTATGGTGCTGGTAATCCCGGTACCCCTGGGTATACATCGTAACCAACTGCCCTGCGGCGCCGTGCTCTAAGGCTTTCTGCATAACCGAGATAACCGGCTTGAGAGCGGGATTTTGGGTTACCAGGGATACCGTATTGTATATCAGCGGGAAAAAATCCTTCGTGATCACATCGCCATAGGCATCAAAGGCGGCCTCCGCAACACCCTCATCAACAAAGCCGTCTATCGCGCCGTTTTTGAGCATCCGGTAGGCGGTTTCAGAATCGCCGATAAAAACCGCTTCAAAGGGATGCTTTTCAAAGGGCTGTATCTGGTTATAGGTCATGGTGCCTTCAAGAAAGGCATACCGGAGGGGCCGGGATCTCACGATTTCCTCCGGGTCCATACCCCCTATCAGGGTCATACATTTGACTGAACGCTCGGCAATGGCATCGGTCATATAGTAGACGTCCCGGCGTTCCTCCGTGGCGGTTACTTCCCCTGAAAAATCAATGGCGTGGGATTCCAAACCCCCGATGAGGGTATCCCAGTCGTATATGACCGGTTCAAAGGGTATGCCAAACAGCTCCGTAAGCCAGCGGCAGAAGCGGGCGGAAAACCCGCTGACTGCGCCGTCCCCGGTATAAAAGGTCTCGGTACTCAAGGTCATGCCATAGACAAAACTTTTCCGCTGCGCTTGCAGCGCCTCAAGAGCCGCTATCTCCTCTGCACTCACCCCCGGTATGTCCCGGTACGTGGCATACTCAGGATAGGCGTTCCGTGCCTTGGGCTGGGAGTCCCGATCACAGGCAGCAATACCGAAAAAAACCATTCCGGCGATACATAGACCGCTTATGTTTCTCATCCCCCCCATACGCCGACAACACCCTTTTTGCAACCTAAGATGCTACTGTTTTAGCACGGAACCCTAAAGAATACAAGACAACGCTGCCGTCCCTATCGGGGCAGAGCGCCCCATAGGCGGGACTCCCTGGTCTCATCGCACCGCAGCCTGCATTTTTGTTCGACCGTCCCTTGCAGATAACCGGTACAGGGCTTGCAAAGCAGGGTATCATAAGGGTATGAAGTATGTAATCCTTATGCTATAGACCGTGATTGCTGCCGCGGCGGCTTTTGCGGGGGGGTGTGCAAGTGTCTGGCAGAGCTGCCAGTCCCATAGCCGTTGAAGCGGGCCGCTCGCCAATCCCGTAAAAATTGATGTATATGCCGGTGTACAAGAGTACCTGTTTCCGTATCCCACGGCCCCCGGTGATGCGGCAACTGACGCGGTGCCTCTTTTTGTGTAGCTTGAAAAAGACCCAGGCATTGTTGATGGAACAATTGAGAAAACAAAGGTTTAGATGGTTATTAAATAAGTCTATTGTTAAGCAAAGGGCCCTAACTTGTTGATATTGGTTATCCAATTATATTTTCGAATTGGCAACGCAAACACATTAATATTCCGATATTTTTATTTCCATTCTGAAGAAAGTATCCCCGATATACTTCTTTCAACAACTTCCCATATTATTATATCCGGTTTATTTGCCAATATATACTGTTTTTCTGATTCATTAAACGATCTCCAGATATATTCAGCCGAGGAAAATTGTGCCGAAGCAAAGGGTTCCAATGCCGTAAAAAACGAATCCCTAAAAATTAT
>JAISPY010000055.1 GCA_031274565.1 Treponema sp. | reverse complement strand
TGCGGCGGGCCAAAATGTGGCGGAGAAAAACCGCACAAAGGCCGTAGGCCGACTGCGGTTTTTCGTAGCCCGAGGGCGCTACTGCGCCCGAAGCATATACAGACCTGTTATGTGCCGTTAATTCCCCTTACGTTAGCCGCCCGCATGGACGCGGGCGGTTTTCTTGATTTTTATTAGTATTAATCTTTATACATAAATTTTGTCCATTTATTATCATTTTGTAGATAATGTTTATTCCAATAATATATTCGGTCGATATATTGTTTGATCCTTTCTTCTACCAGCATTTTACAATCGTTAATTCCATAATGTCGTATTATTGCGGTTAAGTCATAAATTGCGAACCCTATTGCGTGACCTTTTCCGTGTACAACACCACAGCCTTGTCCAATAGCATGACATAATGCTACGTCTTCTTCTGATGTTATTTCTTTTGCAAATGAATGTACATTCAAAATGGCCTTCTTGGCAATTGGCATTTTAACCAATCCCATTGCCCAATCCTTGCTTAAATCTAATGCAATCTGGGGGCGTACTTCATTTGGATAATTTTTCTTAATTTTTTGTATTGTTTCATCCACAAAATCAAATGCCCATAACACCATTATTCGATGATTGTTTTTAGAAATTAATTTATTTAATTCTTTCAAAACATAATGGTCTTTTGAAAAAAGAACTTTGTTATTTAATTTCCGATTAATATCATTGACCCAATCCATATTATTGTCTCCTTTACTTATAACCATTATACAATCATTTTTATTTTTTGACTATATTAGGCGGCATGGATGCCGCCTCTTCAATTATTTCCGAGATATTGGGAATTAATGGCACATAACTCCCTATATACGAAACTTCTTTCGTTTTATATCTTTTCAATCCTCATCCAAGAGGTTATCCAGAGGACTGTGGATACGCAGCACAGATCGGCGGGCAACATGGGTATAACGCCCGGTAGTCCTGATAGAAACATGGCCCAAAAGCTCCTGGATATACCTTACCTTAGTACCCCCTTCCAAAAGATGCGTTGCAAAGGAGTGGCGCAGGCTGTGAATCGAGGCGTTTTTGGAAATTCCAGCCTTTTGCATGGCCTTATCAAAGATACTTTGAGCGGATCGTATTGAAAGATGCTGCGATGCCGGCTGGCCGGGGAACAGCCACCCTTCTATCGAATAAAGCAGGCAATACTCCTTAATAAACAGGGCGGCCCGGTCCGAAAGCAAGGTAAACCGGTCCTTACGACCCTTTCCAGAGCGGATAAAGATGGTTTTTCGGCTAAGGTCAATATCCTCCTTCTTTAAGGCCGTAACTTCACTTACCCGCAGCCCTGAAGAATATGCCAATCAACCATTATTGTTACCCTTCAATCAAGATTACCGGTACAATCCGTCTGGAGAACGGGCGTTACAAAAGGTGTATGACAAGCCGAAAACGCCCTACCAGAGCATGCTTGAGTCGGAGGATGTCAGCGATGAAGTCAAGGCGGAACTGAAAAAGCGGGCGGTGTCGTATAACCCGGTGGCGCTCAAAATAGCCATAGACAAAATGAGGGATCGCCTCTTGCGGATAACCGGTGAAAAGGTTAAGGGGTTAAACGCCTCCGGTCAGGAGGTTTCGGCTAGAAAAATTATTAGGCAATGCGCCTGCTTGACACCCCCCGGCTTTGGCGATAACAATACCCTTGATGATCCTCAAGAATTTTGCGGTCTTTGAAGGCGGAGATGGGAGCGGTACCACCACCCAGCTTGAGCTGGTACGGAACCGTTTTATCCAATCCAGCCCGCCGGTATTTCCTCCCCTGTATACTACCTGTGAACCCACCGATGGTCCCATCGGGCGCTTGCTCCGGTCCGCGCTCAGGGGGGAAATCACCCTCCAGGCTGAAACCCTGGCAACCCTCTTTGCCGCGGACAGAAACGAGCATGTATACGCCCCTGGCGGTATCGAGGAACGGAGTAAGCGGGGTGAACTGGTGCTTTCCGACCGGTATGTGCTTTCATCTCTGGTATACCAAGGCATAGACTGCGGCGAAGCCTTGCCCCGGCGCTTGAATTCCCGGTTTCCCCTGCCAGAGCTGCTCCTGTTTTTCGATATTGAAAGCGGCCTTGCCATCAGCCGTATGCAGGGTCGGCAGATCAGGGAAATCTACGAATATCCCCGCTTTCAACGTAAGGTCCGGGAACGGTACCAGGCCTTGCTGCCCTGGTATGCCCGGGAAGGAGTCCGGGTGGAAATCATCGACGCCTCCCAAAGTCCACAGGCCGTAGCGGAGGAAGTCTGGAGGGCCCTCACCCAAATGCCGATATTGAAAGGGTGAAAGGTGAGCGCACGGTGAGAAAAAAAATGAAATGTCGGTTATGGGGTATTCTGGTTCTGTTTGTCCTGGCAGCGGCGCCCCTCTGGGCTGATAGGATCCAGTACAAAGAACAGTATTGGATGCTCTACCATCTGCATTACGTTCAATACCCCGATGATACCATGCAAAACATCTATTGGCTTGAAAAAACCCTGCAAGCGGATTTTGCCAATCCCCTCTACGCGGTGGCCCTCATAGAAGACGAGGTGCAGTGGGAGAAGTACCGGTATCTTTTTATGATGCACATAAACCTCAAGCTCATAGAGCAGTACCTGTTTCTGGGTAATAAATGGAACAAGCGGCAGGCCTATTTTTACAATGCCCCCTGGAAGGAACAGAACCTGGAGAGTCTTAACACTGCGGAAACCTGTTTCAAGACCGCCCTCTATTACTGGAAAGACGCGCTGGAATGGGCAGGCAAAGCCCAGGAGCGTCGTTTCCGGTTTGTGAACCTGGAACGGGTCCAGTATTGGCAAGAGGAAGCCCTCAGAATCGAACGCAAAACCCTGGATTACGAAAAGATCATCCGCCGGGAGTTGGCACTCCTCCAAAAGGTGCGGGAACGTTTCCAGACCATGGACGAATATACCTATTAATTTTTTCCCCTTACTGCTCATACGGACTGGTAAGTAAGTGCGGCGTTCTTTTAGAAATCGTTTTTGCGATATGAAGCGGTTAAGCATAGGGGAACATAACAGGCTCCGCAGAGGAAGCATCCGGGGGTATCAAGGGCGGAAGGGAGGGGACAGGCGTCCGCTCCCTCAAGAATAAGCTGGGCTTATTTTTTCAAATTGTAAAAGGCCTTCTTCCCGGCATACGCCGCAACGCCTTCAAGCTCATCCTCAATCCGCATAAGTTGGTTGTACTTGCAAATCCGGTCAGTGCGGCTCATGGAGCCGGTTTTGATCTGCCCGGTCTCCAAGGCCACCACTAGGTCAGCGATGAAGCTGTCCTCGGTTTCCCCAGAACGGTGGGAGATGATCGCGGTGTACCCCGCGCGTTTGGCCATTTCCACCGCCTCGTAGGTCTCGGTTATCGTGCCGATCTGGTTTACCTTGATGAGGATGGAGTTACAGGACCCTTCCTTGATGCCTCGTTCCAGCCGTTTGGTATTGGTAACAAAGAAATCGTCCCCCACGATCTGGATCTTCGATCCCAGGGCCTTGGTCATTTTGACATAGCCTGTCCAGTCGTTCTGATCCAGCGGGTCTTCGATGGAGATGATGGGGTACTTGTTGACCCAGGCGCTGTACAGTTCGATCATTTCATCTGCGCTGAAGAGCTTATCTGGATTGGATTTCCAAAATTTGTAGCCTTTCTTGCCTCCCTCGTCAAAGAGTTCGGAACTGGCGCAGTCCAGGGCAATGCCGATCTGTTCCCCTGGTTTGTAACCGGCTTTCTCGATGGCCTTCATGATATACTCCAGGGCCGCTTCGTTACCGATATCCGGGGCAAAGCCGCCTTCGTCCCCTACCGCAGTGTTCTTCCCCGCATCTTTGAGGAGCTTCTTCAGGGTATGGAAGATCTCCGCGGTCCAGCGAACCCCTTCCCGGAAGGATTCAGCCCCGATGGGCATGACCATGAATTCCTGGAAGTCGATCTGGTTATCCGCATGCTTGCCGCCGTTCACGATGTTAGCCATAGGTACCGGAAGGAGGTTCGTATGGAAGCCGCCTAAATACTTGTAGAGCGGTATGTCCAGGTACTCCGCCGTAGCCCGGGCAACCGCCATGGAAACCCCCAGGATGGCGTTGGCCCCGAGTTTCCCCTTGTTCTCGGTACCGTCCAGTTCGATCATGGTGCGGTCAATATCAAGCTGATTCAAAGCATCAAGACCTTCAATTTCCGCGGCGATAATATTATTCACATTATCCACTGCCTTGAGGACCCCTTTCCCCAGATACCGGCTCTTATCATTATCCCGAAGCTCTACCGCTTCATGCTCGCCGGTAGAAGCGCCCGAAGGCACCGCTGCCCGCCCAAAGGAACCGTCTTCTAGAAATACCTCCACTTCAACCGTGGGATTTCCCCGGGAATCAAGAATCTCCCGGGCTTCCACCAATTCAATAATGCTCATAATACCTCCGATACGAATACGTTACTTTTGAATACGTTCTTCTTGCTTTAATTGTCTTGTTTTATGGAGATTAGTCAAGCCTCGGAAAGGCTCACCCCAGCACGATGCAGCACCGTAAGGGTTTCCCGGGGGGCGGTTTAGCGGGGCCTCGCAAAAGCGGGCTTGCAGCCAATTTTATAGAAAAAACCAGATACCCCTATGGTTCATACCTTCGTGTATCCTGGGGTTCAGGAATTCCGCTTTTCCCGTTTTAGAAAATGCAAAAAAGCCTGAACTGCCCGACGGGTGGAATCAAAGGCTAAATCGTCCAGGAGGACCCGATCAGGAGGGATAAAACGGGCCGCGGCTATTTCTTTAGGATCCAGCCGGAGCTCATCTTCCCTTAAGCCTGGGGCGGAACAGGTAAAAAACAGATCGCAGGTGTTGTAGCAGATACCCCGGTAGGGATAGGTATTGGGGAAAGAGGCAAAAAAGGAAAAGTCCGTTCCTGGATCCCAGCCGATTTCTTCCCGGCACTCCCGGCGAAGCCCTTCCACCGCTCCCTCCCCCGGGTCTACAAAGCCCCCGGGAAGGTCCAGTTTACCCGTGGCAGGCTCCTTGGCCCGGACCAAAAAGAGGATGCCCGCTTCGGCGGTAATGATACCGCCGGTTGCCGCGGCCGTATTATGGTAATACACAAAACCGCAGTCCGGACAGATGAAACGTTTATTGCCTTGAAAATGGATATGCGGGGACGCGCAGGATGGACAAAGGTGAAACATGGTTTTAACTCCCGGGTTGTTGGTATGGCCTTCATATAATTGTAAAAAAAACTCCCTTATAGTATAGTAAAAAACATGGTTTGTGAATGTACCTTAGTGGTTCGCACATACGAATGCGACAGTTATGGCCATGTCAATAATGCCAATTACCTCCATTATCTCGAATACGCCCGGTACGAATTCCTGAAAACCGTCGGCTTTGATTACCCGGGGGCGATCAAAGCAGGGTACGGCGTGTATGTGGCCCGGGTTGAAATTGATTACAAGAAATCCGCGGTGGTAGATGATGCGCTGTGTATTCGCTCCTGGCCAATCAAAAAAGGGGTGGTGAGCGGTACCATGGCCCAGGAAATAAAACGGGGCGCCGAGGTGATTGTGGAGGCGCTGGTTACCTGGGCCTTCGTGGACTCCTCCGGGCAGCCCACTCGGATTCCCAAGGCATGGGACGTGCCTGGGCTTAAACCGTCTCCCTCCCTATGAAGCAGGGTGATGGTATGCTTATTGCTTACGCCATAAGGCACGACCATGACCATTCGATCATGGTCGTGCTGCGCGGGTCCTAAGGGACGTTAATATTTCCGCAGTATGTCCAGGGGCCGCAGTTTCCCCGCCCGGCGGGCCGGGATCCAGGAGGCCACGATGGAGCTGAGGATGGTAAAAAAACCGATGAGAAACACCGCGGTCCAGTCAATGATGATAGGAATGGTTTCTAGGTAGTACCCCGGGTCCAGGATTTTGATCGCTTCTCGGTGGAAGAGCCGGGAGAAAAATCCCAGCAGAGCTTCCAAGCCGTGAATGATGGGGTTGATGCTGATCCCGATGCAAAGCCCTAGGACGATGCCGATGATCGCTCCGCTCAGGCCGGTGAGCAAGGACCCCCAGAGGAAGATCCGACTCGTGGCCCCGGGACTTGCCCCAGCGGACTTGAGGACCGCAATATCCCGCTGCCGCTCAATCGCCAGCATGGAGGTGGCGGAAGATACGTTCACCGTGGCCACCAGTACGATCAGGGCCATGATAAAAAGCAGGAGTTGCCGGGTGGATTCATAGGAACGGTACTGGGATTGCTGGAGTTCCTTCCAGGTATACACGCTGAACCCCGGCCCCAAAAGGTCTGCGAGCAGGAGGGCCATGGCATCTGCCCTACGGTGGGGGTCCTGGATCTTGACCATGAGATATGCAGAGGACAGCTCCGGAGCCAGGATCCCCCTTCCCGCTTCGGCGCTGATGATACACCAGAGGGCGTCCAGTTCCCGGTACCCGGAGGAGATGATCCCCCGAACCGTAAACGGAGTCATCCGGGGTATGGTTCTGCCTTCTTCCGTAAGCCGGAGGGTCATGATCCTGATGGTATCCCCAATAGCAGCTCTCAAGGATCGCGCCAGGGCTTCTCCTAAGAGTACCTCCCGGTCTGATTCGATGCGCGCTTCCCCGGCCACGGTAATCAGATACTTACCGCTTCCCGGGTCTTCCCAGAAGGAGGGTTCGACTGCCCGGATGGTCGCGCCGGTCTTTCCCTGTTTACCCACCAGCACCCCCAGGCCATACTGTTCAGACCACACCCCCCGGATACCTTCCACCTCCCCGATGAGCGGACCTAGGATCTCAAGGCTCTGGGGCTGCATGAAGTTATAGACCTGCAAGTGGCCGGTTCCCAGTTCCAGGTACCGGTCCGTTATACCTGAGATCATGCCATCCGCCACCATGAGGGTAAGGATGATGGGAACGAGGCTCAAGGCGATTCCGGTTACCGCACCCCGGAGGTAGCGCCCCCCCTCGTGAGCCCTGCCCCAGAGGTAGCGGAGGGCAATAAAGCAACCCGCCCCCCCGCTCATGGACGGCTCTCTCCGGGGGTATGCTCAGGCCCGATGAGCATACCCGCTTCTAGGGTGTAGCGGTACTTGGCCCGGCGGGCCACGGTTTCATCGTGGGTTACCACCATGAGGGTCTTGCCGCGCTTTTCGGTTGCGGCGTAGAGCAGCTCCGCCACCACCGCGCTGTTATCCGGGTCCAAGTTGCCGGTGGGTTCATCCGCCAAGATCAGGTCGGGATCGTTTACCAAGGATCGGGCAACCGCGACTCGCTGCCGCTCCCCGCCGGAAAGGGCCGAAGGGAAATGGTGAAGCCGTTCGCCCAGGTGTACCTCCTCCAACAGGACCCGGGCTTTTTCCAGGGCCGCTTTCTTCTGCATACCCGCCATATACGCCGGGATCATCACGTTTTCCAGGGCGGTGAAGTCCTTCAAAAGGTAATGAAACTGAAAGATGAAGCCCACCCGGTCCCGCCGATACGCGGAAAGACTGGTTTCCGAAAGCCCGGTAATGTCCGCCCCGCCGACTGCTACCGAACCGGAATCGCAGCGGTCAAGCCCGCCTAGGATGTTGAGGAGGGTGCTCTTGCCGCTACCGCTCTGCCCGCTCACCGCCACGGAGCTTCCCCGGATCACGGTGAAACTGATGCCTCGGAGGATGTGGAGGGTTTCCGCACCGGAGATATAATCTTTTACCAGACAGCTCACCTGTACCAGCGGCTCACTCATAGCGTAGCACCTCCGCAGGACGGATCCGGGAAATCTTTCCCGAAGCAAACCAGGCGGCCAAAAGCGCGGACAAGAAGCCAAAACCATAGATGAGGAACACCTCATGGGGTATGAGCCGGGAGGGGATTTCCTTAATATAAAAGATCGCCGGTGAAAAGACCGCAAATTCCTCCATTCCCGGATCATATCCCCCCAGGAGGCTGGACAGGACATTCAAGACGCCGATGATCCCATTCACCGCTCCCTCCAAGAGTGAGAAAAACTGGCTGATATGGGTGGCAATCAAAAGTCCCATGGTCATACCCAGCCCCGCGCCGATAAAGCCGATGATGAAGCCATCCCAGACAAACACCAGCCGTACCGCCAGGTCCCCCGCGCCCAAGGCACGGAACAGCCCGATTTCCTCCCGGCGTTCCAGGACCGTCCGGCGCTGGGCTTGGAAGATGTTCAGTCCTACCACGATAAAGATGAGTCCCACTACCACAAACATAAGGAGCTTCTCCGTACGCAACGCCCCGAAAAAGGCCCGGTTATACTCCCGCCAGGTACTCAAGACCCAGGGTTCATCGGGAAAGGAAGCGGCCAAAACCGTACGCATCAAGCCCAATGCCCGGCTGTCCTGCCAGCGGTTCTTGAGCTTGACTCCCAAGAACAGATCCCCCCCGCCTAGTTCCTCCGCAGTATCCAAATTGACGAATCCCCAGCCCAGATCGTATTCGTAGAAGCCGGAACGGAAAATACCGGTTACGGTGAAACGGGAATCCGCCACAGTCCCCTCATCCGCTAAGAAACCGGACACGGAAACCAGGGTGAGCTCATCCCCCAGTCCGACTGAAAGCCGCCGGGCCAGCTCCGCCCCCAAAAGGATGGAACGATCCCCGTACAGGGCAAAGGATCCCGCCGCAAATACCAGCTTTTCCGCCATGCCCTGGTCTTGCTCCAGTACATCCGGAGGCACCCCACGCAGTACCGCCACTTGCTGACTTCCCCGATCTCCCCGGACAAGCCCGTGAAATTCCCGTAAGGGAGTAACCGCCCCAATCCCCGGTAAAGCCCTAAGGTGCGGGATAGCCGCAAGCAAGGATGATGGCCGGTCTGGCTCCTCGACCCTGATATGATAAGAAGCGATTTCCAAGATACTTTCGATGAAGCCCAGTTGAAACCCGTTCATCACCGCCAGTATGACCGTCAAGGCCAGTACCCCCGTGGCAATTCCCAAAACCGCAAACACCGGAGACGGCGAATTCCCCCGCTTCCGCGCCACATACCGTGAAGCCACAAACCCTATCCACATTTTTTTAGTTATCCATCGGTGGCCGCGTTGTTTCCAGTGGGGGCTTCCTGGTTCACGCATCGAGCGGGGACGGCGCTTATCCATTTTTTTGCGTATCCATTTTTTTAGTTATCCATCGGTGGCCGCGTTGTTTCCAGCGGGGGCTTCCTCGGTTCACGCATCGAGCGGGGAAGGCGCGGATCCTCCTGGCACTGCGTCTTCTGGGTACCCTGCGATTTGCTTCTAAACCGGTTCTGTTCATTCGGTTCTTCCTTTGCGTTGCGGACGAATCCGTTCTTCGGATATCTTGCGGCCCTCTTCCCAGATAGCCCGGAGGACAAGCTCACCGTCCAGGTATAACTCTTCCGTTTCCCTGCCCTTATCCCAGCGGACCAGCCGTTCCAAGACCCCGTTGGTGTAATCCCGCTCCAGAATACGGTCCCCCGCATCATCATAGCCATATTCGATAGAGCGCTCATCTTCCCCGGATTTCCATGCTACCCCTTCAAGCCGGTCCCCGACCCAGGTATTATGTACCTCCCTCAGAATGGTCCCTTCTTCATCCCGGGCAATCTCGGTCAACACCCGTCCCCGTTCATCCGTGGTGTATACCACCTGACTGGGGAACTCCACCGCCGGAGCTTGCATGAATTCCGAGGCATAGGCCGTGCTGGGGCTGACAAAAGGCTTCTCCGCTTCCTCTGTAGCAGGGTGCAGCCCCAGATGAGGAAACTGAAGCCGAGTTAAACCCTGATCCGCGGAAACTGCCTGATGATACACCCGCTCCATCGCCCTAAGCCCGTGTGAACGGTTGTACCGGTAATAATCACTGACCACCAGCTCTAGGGTTTCCCCGCCTGCCGCAGGGGATTCCTCGGATGCTTCTGTTTCTTCCCCAGCCGGAACCGGCCTATGGAAGGATTTGAGGGTGGTTTCCGCCCGGATCAGCAGTTGCCGGACATAAAAGTAGGAGGTGATCGTTTCAGTCCCGTCTTCGGAAAGCTGATGTTCTTCGGACAACAAGCCATCCTCTGTATAGATTTCGATGAACCCGGTGAACCGGTTTTCCACCGCCGCTACTTCCGGCTCTGCTTCAACGGACGGTTCCGGTTCATCCGGGATCACCGCGCTTACCGAGGAAACCAGCATGGCCTTTCCCGCTTCATTCCTGAAGATCCATTGCCGCCGGGATTCCTGCCCATTTTCATAGAGGGTATGCAGCTCAACCCGGTACGAGGGCTTGTAGTACCCCTGTAACGGTTCAGGCAGCGCCTCCACCCCGCTGGTTTCCACTGAAAGGCTGTATTGCCGCCGCAAGGCCGTGGCCCGGGAGGGAATGTATTCCAAGGCCATGCCCGCGGCATTGGAACGATACCACTCCGCCCCAGAGACGCTCCCGGCGGCAAGCAGGGCCAGGACCAGGCAATACCCCTTACGCAAGGCCGGCAAATTCCTGGGAATAGCTGCGGGGATCAAAGGGGGCAATATCCTGATACTTTTCACCGTTACCGATAAACACCACCGGGAGCCTCAATTCCTCTGCCAAGGAAAAAACCACCCCTCCCTTGGCGCTGGAGTCGTATTTGGTTAAAATAACCCCATCCAGAGCAACCGCTTGGTGAAAGGTTTCCGCCTGAACCAGGGCATTCCTGCCGGTGGTAGCATCCAGTACGAGCCATTTGAGGTACTGCGCCCCCACTGCCTTGGCTTCCACCACCCGATCTATCTTCTTTAGTTCCTCCACGAGGGCGGATCTGGTATGCATTCTCCCGGCGGTATCCGCGATGATAAGATCCCCACCCCCGGAGCGGGCCACTTCAATGGCATCATAGACCACCGCCGCAGGGTCCCCGCCGTGTTTATGGGCCACTACCCTCACCCCCAGACGCTCACCGTGAATTTTAAGCTGATCAATCGCCGCCGCCCGGAAGGTATCCGCCGCCGCAAGGATGGGTTTCTTATGCTGGAAACGGTACCGGTCCGCTAATTTAGCCGCAGTGGTGGTCTTCCCAACCCCGTTCACCCCCAATAAGAGGATCACCTGGAGGGTCCCCGCAGGCAGATCCGTTGAGACGGCCGCGCATGATTCCCGGAGCAGTCCTTCCAGCAGCCGTACCAAAGCCTTCCGCACCCCCTCCGCTTCGGTGATCTTCTCCTTTTTACAGAGGCTCCGTAAGGCCTCGGTGGTCTTGTAGGCCCCTGCTGCCCCAAAATCCCCTTCCACCAGCAGGTCGGTTAAGTCTTCAAACAAGCTTTCGGAAACCGCGTCTTGGATACCAAAAAACTTTTTTAAGCGCTCGGCAAAGCTCCCCATGGTCTCATCCTTTTTTTCTTGCTACCGCTTATACTTTACCAGAACCGCCGCGTCTTCACCGCCGGTCCTGAGGTAGCGGAATATACGGTAAAAGGTTTCGGCCAAAGCCGCCCCTGCGACGATACTCATTCCTATGGAAATATAATACCGGGCTGAGGCCCCGTCATAGAGGTCTGGATTACCGGTTCTATTATAGGCGTTTATGTGGGCCGTGGCTATACCGTTTATGACAAAGGCTATCGGAAGGGCGATCCAGAATCTTCCGTAGGCGTTGTAAAAGTTCCTGCGGGTCTTTTCCACCCGCTTATCCTCCGCAGGATAGGAGGGCTTGGGTTGCAGGTTCAGGGAATCCGGGCGTGTTTCAGCCTCCTCCGGTCCCCGGATAACCACCGAGGCGGCTTTACCCTCGGCAGTTTCAACCTGAAAATACGCCAATTCCCCCTGGGGTATCTCCACGGCTAAGGGGGTTTCACCTCGGTAGTGCGCCCCCTGATACACCTTGGTAGCGGACGAGTCAGGAACCGCGAGGGTGAGGGTACTCCGGCTCAGGGGTTGGAGATTAAGGTACAGCTCCGCCAGTTCTCCTTCGTTAAGCGCTACTGTGGCGCTCAGGGATCTATGATCCTCCGCAAAGCTCTCTAGTTCGAGGGTACCCGGCGGATGCTCCTGCGGCCCGATGGTACCCCGGCCCGCAAAGGAGCCATTGAGCAACACCATGGTGTCTTCCGGGTTCGTACGCACCAAGAGCGACGCGGGCCGCGCTGCGGAAACCGCTTGGACCAGGCTCCTGGTCAGTTCCGCTACGGCCTGGGTGGTATCGTCCCCGGAAAAAACAATGCGGTCCTCATATTGAAAGGAACCGGATGCCAGGGTATAGAGTTTCAGGTTCAGGTAGACCCGGCCGTGAAATTCCCCCAAGGCCCCCGCAAGAAAGGCGTCGGCCTTGCGGTCAACGCAAAACCGGTATTCCCCACCCGCCTTGGGCGGCGGCGGAAAGGTCCCCTTCACCGTATCTTCGGTAAACGTAAAAGCCGGTCTCCCGGCGATCAAGGGTATCTCCGCTTCGGCCTTGCGTAAGGCTTCTTCCAGCCGCTGTATCTCCGCTTCAAGGGCCTTGAGGTTCTTACGGTATTTCCAAGGGGGGTCTCCCCCAAAGAGGAGCAGGTCTCGTTCCCCTCGCTTGGCCACCAGGGTTTTAGCCGCCGCAGTCTGGGACTTGGACCATACGTAGTTCGTATAGTAGAGGTATTCTTCGTCGTTCCGGACCCGATGCTCCACGGTTTTCAAGGCTTCCACCAGGTTTCTGGTCATCACCTCCCCTAGGAGCTGCCGGGAAGGGGGCAGGCTGGAAACATCCACGGCAGTTACCGCCAAGACCCATGCTTTGTTCTGGATGGGGGGAACCTCCGCAGCGGCGTTTCCGCGGCCGTATGCGTTTCCACAGGCCAGGGAACACCACAGGGCGAGGTATATGCCCAGGCCCGGCTTAGGCACGGGAATGATTCCAGGCAAAGCGTAAATACTCCTCGATAAACAGATCGATATCCCCATCCATAACCGCCTGTATATTCCCGCTTTCCGCCTTGGTCCGGTAATCTTTGACCAACGTATAGGGTTGGAAGACGTAGGAACGGATTTGATTCCCCCAGGAAATATCCTTCTTTTCTTGGGCAAACTTCTCGTTCTCCTTTTCTTTTTCCTCCCGGTAGTATTCGTAGAGTCGGGCCTTGAGCATACTCATGGCAATGGCCCGGTTCTTGATCTGGCTCCGTTCATTCTGGCAGGCCACCACGATGCCCGTGGGGAGATGGGTAAACCGGACCGCACTATCGGTCTTGTTGATATGCTGCCCTCCCGCGCCTCCTGAACGGTAGGTATCCACCCTAAGGTCTTCGGGCCTGATAGTTACGGCTATGGAATCGTCGATCACCGGGAAGATGTATGCGGAAGCAAAGGAGGTATGCCGTCTGGCATTGGCATCAAAAGGAGAAATCCGGACCAGCCGGTGTACCCCGGACTCGCCCTTGAGGTAGCCGTAGGCATAATCCCCTTCGATCCGGGCAGTGGCGGACTTGATGCCCCCTTCGGCCTCCAGCATATCCACCTCTTCTATGGAAAACCCCTTCCGTTCCGCCCAGCGGAGGTACATGCGGTAGAGCATCTGGGACCAGTCGCAGGCTTCGGTGCCTCCCGCGCCCGAATGGATGGTCAGGAAACAGCCGTTTTTATCCACCTCCCCGCTCAGGACTTCAAAAATATTCTGCTTTTCATACCGGCCAGCGAGTCCCGCTAGGGTGGTTTCTATTTCCTCATCTTGAGACTCGTCTCCGGCTTCTACGGCAAGTTCGTAGAGTACCAAAAGGTCATCGATCTCCGAGCGCAGGCTTTTCCAGGGTTCATACCGGCCCTTGAGCGCCTTGAGTTCCCCCATGAGTTTTTCCGCCTGTCCCGGATACTTCCAAAAGTCCGGGTCTCCGGCTTCTTTTTCAATATCCCCTATACGCCGAGCAAAGGAAGCGTCCTCAAAGACGCCTCCAGGTGGCATAGATCTGCGCCCGCAAACCCGCAATAGGGGCGCCTAATTCCGATAACAACATAGCGCCTTCCTTTATAAGGGGCAAAACCCCTGGTCTTTACTGCTCTGACAATTCCGCCAGGGGAATGGGCTGGGGGGAATCGTTCTCCCCCTCAACCCGGGCAAGTTCCTCCATGAGTTCTTTACCCCGCCGGGAGAGTTTGGCGGGGATCTGTACCATGAGTTTGATGTAAAGATTGCCCCGTCTTCCCCCGCTACCCGCGGGAATCCCTTCATCCCGGATCCGAAGCATTTTCCCGTTCTGGCTCCCCGCAGGAACCTTAACCTTGATGTTCTTCCCGTCCAGGGTCATAACATGAATATCCGCCCCCAGCACGGCCTGGCTTATGGAAATAGGCACCGCACAATACAGGTCCGCATCCTGCCGTTCAAAATAATCGTGGGGTTTAACCCGGAAGAACACATAAAGGTCTCCCGGAGGACCGCCGTTAGGCCCCGCATCTCCCTGCCGGGGGATAAGCACCCGTTTCCCGTTTTCAACCCCTGGCGGCACCGTAACCATGATCTTCTGCCGTTTCTTCTGGGTCCCGGAACCGCCGCAGTCCTTACAGGGATGCTCGATGATATACCCTTCCCCGCTGCAGTTCGGACAGGAAGATGCCACAGAGAAAAAGCCCTGACTATGGCGCACTTGGCCGGCACCGCCGCAGGTGGAGCAGACTTTTTTGCCGGTACCGCTGGCCGCCCCGGTTCCTTTGCAGCCCAGACACATCTCATTCCGGGAGTATTGGATCTCCACTTTGGTACCAAATACCGCGTCTTTGAAGGAGATATCCACATCATAGCGGAGATTCGAGCCTTGCCTGACGTTCCCGGATCCGCCTGAGGAACGGCGTCCGTTGCCCCCGAAGAAGGTATCAAAAATACTGGAAAAGTCCCCAAAAATATCCCCAAAGTCGCGGAAGGCAGACGAAAAATCCTGCTGCCCCCCCATACCTTCAACCCCGGCAAAACCAAACTGATCGTAGGCGGCCTTCTTCTGATCATCCGAAAGAATTTCGTATGCCTCGGTGGCTTCCTTAAATTTCTCTTCCGCCTCTTTGTTGCCCTGATTCTTATCCGGGTGATATTGAATGGCCAACTTCCGGTATGCCTTCTTTATATCGTCTTTGGTGGCGCCCTTCTGTACCCCCAGGACTTCGTAGTAATCACGCTTTGCCACAATAACACCCTTTTCACCTTAGTAAACTTCATTTGAAACACCTCCTTTGAAACACCTTCTTGAAACGCTCCTCGCAGCACCGTTCGGTTCATACCTATTGCACGGCTCTATTTTATGAAGACCCTGTTCACATAAAGGCTCTGTTCAAATGAAGGCCTTGTTCAAACAAAGGCCCTGCTTATTTTTCATCCACCACTTCGTAATCCGCATCTTCAGCCCGCTTGGTGTTGTCTCCACCAGGCTGAGCGGAACCGCCCGCTGCGGGATTGGAACCCGGCTGCTGCCCTGCTTGAGCGCCCGTCTGCTTGTATACCTCTTCGGCGATCTTGTAGGACACCTGTTTCAAGGCTTCGGTCTTATCCCGGATTGTCTGGACTTCGGCGCCTTCTAAGGCCCGCTTCAGGTCCGCAATGGCTTCTTCTGCCTTGGCTTTATCCACCGCATTGATCTTATCCCCCAGGTCCTTGATGTTTTTTTCGGTCCCGTAGATCATGGTGTCCGCTTCGTTCCTGACTTCTGCCTTTTCCCGTTCCTTCCGGTCTTCTTCCGCGTGGAGTTCCGCTTCCTTGACCATACGATCGATGTCCGTGTCGGAAAGCCCTGAAGAACTTTCAATACGGATCTTCTGCTCCTTGCCGGTACCTAAGTCTTTGGCGGATACATGGACGATGCCATTGGCGTCAATATCAAAGGCCACCTCGATTTGCGGTATGCCCCGAGGCGCAGGCGGGATGCCTACCAGATCGAAACGGCCCAGGGTACGGTTCTGATTGGCCATTTCCCGCTCCCCTTGCAGGACCTGGATAGAAACTGCGGTCTGGCCGTCTGCGGCAGTGGAGAATATCTGACTCTTCCGGGTGGGGATGGTGGTATTCCGCGGGATGAGCTTGGTCATAACTCCGCCCAAGGTTTCGATTCCCAGGGAAAGGGGGGTTACATCCAGGAGCAACACGTCCTTCACGTCCCCGCCGAGGATGCCTCCCTGGATTGCCGCGCCGATGGCCACTGCCTCGTCAGGATTGACCCCTTTATTGGGTTCCTTCTTGAAAAGGTCCTTCACGATCTGCTGAACCGCGGGGATCCGGGTGGAGCCTCCCACCAGGATGACCTCGTCGATCTGGTCCGCCGTGAGTCCCGCATCAGCCAGGGCCTTTTTACAGGGTTCCTTGGATCGTTCCAGCAGGTCTGAGACCATCTGTTCAAATTTCGCCCGGGTGAGCGTTTTCTGCAGGTGCTTAGGCCCGGATTGATCCGCGGTGATAAAGGGAAGGTTCACCTCCGTGGTCTGCATGGCGGAAAGCTCGATCTTGGCTTTTTCCGCAGCCTCCCGGAGCCGCTGCAAGGCCATGCGGTCCTTGCCCAGGTCGATCCCCGTATCCCGCCTAAATTCCTCGATGAGCCATTCCATGATTCGGCGGTCGAAATCGTCTCCTCCCAGGTGGGTATCACCGTTGGTAGACTTCACCTCAAAGACCCCTTCCCCCAATTCCAGGATGGAGATGTCGAAGGTGCCCCCTCCCAGGTCATATACCGCGATGGTTTTTTCTTTCTTTTGATCCTTGTTGAAACCGAAGGCCAAAGACGCAGCAGTAGGTTCGTTGATGATGCGCTTGACTTCAAGGCCAGCGATCTTCCCCGCGTCCTTGGTGGCCTGCCGCTGAGCGTCGTTGAAGTAGGCCGGTACGGTGATTACCGCTTCGGTAACCGCCTCTCCCAGGTAATCCTCCGCGGTTTTCTTCATTTTCTGGAGCACAAAGGCGGATATTTCCTGGGGGGAGTACTTTTTCCCGTCAATATCCACCCGTACATCATCCCCCTGTTCGACCACTCGGTAGGGGACCAGTTTCATTTCATTGCCCACCTCAGAATACCGGCGTCCCATAAACCGTTTAATCGAATAAACCGTGTTTTCCGGGTTCGTGATCATCTGATTCTTTGCGGGCTGACCGATTACCCGTTCACCTTTGCTGGTGAAGCCTACGATAGAGGGGGTGGTCCTGCCGCCCTCGGAATTCTGAATCACGATGGGTTCACCGCCCTCAAGCACCGATACGCATGAGTTGGTGGTTCCCAGATCGATTCCAATAATTTTGCCCATGTATTTAAACTCCTTTACCTTAGAAAAAATAAAAAAAAACAGAAAAAATAGGAAAAATGCGTACTGCCATTTTTATTAAATATACTAAAAAATACCCCGATTGCGATCATGCCTCATGCTCCCGGTACTGATTCGTCAGGACTTGGCGCTACCCCAGGCGCAGGCTGCTCAGGCATGAGGACCTTTACCTTGGCGCTCCGTATGACCCGATCCTTTAAGGTATACCCTTTAATGAAATCCTCCTGTACCACCGGCTCGGGTATATCCGGGGATTTCTCCATCATGATCGCCTCATGCCGGTTGGGATCAAAGGGTTCTCCCGAAGAATCGTAGCGTTTCAGTCCCCACTTATGTTCCAATTGTGCGGAAAGGCGCTTTTCTATCATGCTGATCCCTTCATACAAGACGGTGAAGTCCGCCTCGGCCTGCTGAGAGGCGTCCGCGGCTTTGATGGCCCGTTCAAAATCATCGATGATGGGGATGAGGTCCAAAAGCAGACTCTGGTTCGCAAAGTCAATGGCTTCCTGTTTTTCCCGGTTTATCCGTTTGCGAAAATTCTCAAACTCCGCAGCCTTCCGCAGATACTGGTCCCGCAGCTCCGCATGTTGGCCTTGCAGGTCCTTAAGTTTTTCTTCGAGGCTTGAGGTTGCAGCAGGTTCGTTGGGTTCCTCTTGAACAGACCCTTCCTCCTCAGGAAGCTGATCCGCATCCTGGGCTTCGCTTGGGGCCTGTTCAGGCTCCTGGTTTTCGTCGTGATACTGCTCTGTTGACATACCGATTCACACCTTTTTTATGTATTTTGTATACGCAGCAGGGTAAGCGCGGCAGCATAAAATCAAAGGATTTTCAGCTTCCGGCTTAATGCTTATTAAAAACATACTTAGGCGGCGCGGGAAAGGTCAAGATTTTTTTCTCCGGGATCACCGCTTCGTTCAAAATAAGCGCGTATGCTTGCTTCCGCGCTGCTTGCCGATACCATACTCCCCCCAGGGAATACCATGACCCTGAGAAAACCGTGGGCGGGTATGGGACCGATCCCCGCGCGGCTGCTTTAAACCTACCGTAAACCGCGCTCCATGAGGGATTATATTGAAGGATTAATGAAAGAGGGATTATCTAAAAAACACCCGGTCGGTATACTGTTGCTATGATTCTCTATGATCCAGACCTGATAACGGTCTATACTGATTACGGCATCCTGCTGCCGATTTCCCCTGCCCGGGCGCCCCGGGTCCTGGATTTTCTGGCCCAGACCGGGGTCCTTTCCGCCTATCCCCTGGCACCGGTCCTGGACCGGGCCAAAGCCCTGGAGCTTCTGGGAGACGCGGCGGTACTCAGCCGGGCGGATCTGGAACGGGTCCATGCCAAGGAATTTGTCGCGGCCCTGTACCAAGACAGCGGGGAAGGTGCTCAGGGCCTGCTCAAGGCCCTGCACGCTGCCTATGAGCTTCTGGACCGGCAAGGACGGCCCAACCGCTATGCCCCTGAGCGGGCGGTGAAGCCCCTGGGGGCGCTTTTTGACCTCATCATAGCCCAAGCAGAGGGTACGTACCTCGCGTGCCGGCTTGCCTTGGCGGAACAGGGGCAGGGACCGGGTTTCTGTTATTACCTGGGAGGCGGGATGCACCACGCCCGGTATGACCAGGGGGCCGGGTTTTGTCTTATCAACGACATCATGATCGCGGCCCGGAAAGTGCTGGCGGAAAACCGCGCCCGGCGCATCTGGATCGTGGACCTGGACGCGCATAAAGGCTGCGGTACCGCAGAACTGGTGCATCTGGCCCGGCTCCGGGGTGAGCTGGGCCATGCGGAGCTCTGCAACCTCTCGATACACATGGCGCAGGGTTGGCCTCTGGACCCGGAGACCCTCCATGCCACGCCTCCGGGACAGGCGCCCTGGATCAAGGCGGATGCGGAACTGCTCATCGAAGCAGGAGCAGAGGATACCTATATCGGGGAATTACAAAAAGGCTTAGGGATCCTTGAAAACCGCTCCGAAAACCTGCCCCCGGATCTGGCCATCGTGGTTGACGGTTCCGACCCCTATATCCATGACGGGCTTCCTTCCAGCGGCCTCCTCAAGCTGAGTCTGGACCAGTGTATTGCCCGTGACCGGCTCGTCTATCAGTACCTCCGGGAACGGGGGATTCCTTCCGCGTGGATCATAGCCGGCGGGTATGGGGAACGGGCCTGGGAACCGAACGGGTATTTCCTGCGGACCTTGGGGGATGTGGAGCAGCGCGGAGCTACCCGCGTGTAGGCGAAGATCAGCCCACAGATGCTCACTATGCTTATTATTATATATGACTTAACAATAATTAATTATGATACAAAAAATTGAAAACGGATTGATTTTTTGAAAAAAGTGCGCTATAATTATGACTATATTTAAGCGGCTTCAGGGCAGCGTCAAAAAGGATAGATACGGTTATGAGAACCTGGTATGATACCTTGTTAGCTCCCCTATTCGGTCTATCGGGGGATAACCAATTGGTTCGATAGGGGGGCGCTTTTTTTGTGTTTCATCTTGATGGCCTGTGGTCCGTACAGAGGTATTTATATATTTTTGTTTTTTTAAAGGAGAAAAAATGAAAAAGAAATTGTGGAGTCTGTTGTTTTTATTTGTGGGATCACTGGTGTTTTTTTCCTGTGAAAATCCCGCTGGTACGGAGCCGGGCGAGATCAACTGGGAGCCTGAGCCCAATGGAACCTTGACCATTATCAATAACGTCAGTAAGGATATGGTGCTGTTTCAGGGGCAAACGCCTTCCTCATCGAATATCATCGGTGGCGTTAGGGGATCGACTACAAAGCCCTTTGATATTTCCGATGACGTGGAGGACTTTGATGTGGGCGGGTACATCATCCTGCGGGGCATGACGCTTGATGAGTATACGAAGAACAAGACCAACCTCTCAAACGGAAAAATCGAATATTCGGCGATGGCGACGTATGGGCGGGGACAGAAATTCCGTGCCGAAATCAATCCCCTCTATAGCGGAGACTATTACTTTAAGGCAACCAACTTCGGGAAAATCGGTATGGAATTGCGGAAAAACAGTCCCGACGGCGAAAAAATCGGCTATTTGCCCGCTCTGGCAACCAACTATGAGTTCTATTCCAGTTCGCCATCAAGCATGACCATCTTTCCGGTCTATGTTTATTATAACAATGTAACCAAAAAGGTTACCACTATACGGGCAACCTCTTTTGCCGACTCGGTATCCATTGGCCCTCGTCCGGTAACGGATCAGGCTGTTTCAACGGTGCTCTTCCCCAATGATCCCCAGATTAAATGGGATCAGATTGCCGCGAGCATCGTGTATCCGGTGGCTTTTATTACCGTTACCAATGGTGTGACTAACCAAGACAGCCGTCTAGCGGCAGCCTCACGGGTATATTTTGCTCAAAATGGATACGATTCAATCAACTCCGGGGAGACGCTTACGTTTGAAGTTACGGCCACCAATGACGGGCAGCAAATAAACCTTAATTGCATCCTTTATGGAGGGACAACTACAGTTGCGGTGAAAACTGCGGACGGTACAACGCCAATCATTAAGAATGGGTACGACTATACGGTAAATCTAGCGTATAGCGGCAGCGGCGGACTGACCGATCCTACCAGTTATACGGCGGTTATTACCGAAGGGACCAAACGGGATATTTTAAGTGAAATTATATCCCTGTAGTTTCCCTTACCGGATGCAACGTATCCGCCGGATACCCTGGAACATCCGGGGTATCCGTTTTTTGTATATTGCATGGAGTGTGAGAAGCTATGAAAATGGCGTTTACCCTGTATTCGCTGCTTGCCGTTCTCTGGCTGGCCGCTTGTCCTGTTGATACGGGCGATACCCCGGAGACTCCGGGTCCTACACCGGCAAAAACCGGGAGGATAACGTTCTTTAACGAGTCTAGTTATTTCGGAATAGTTCACCAGGACGCTTTTTCAGGCCCGGTATTGCTCGAATTATCCGCGGGGCAGTTAAAACGGGTTGATGTCCGGGTGAGCGACAACTACGGCGTGGGTTCGACTTTTCCCGTTGAATACAAGTACCGGGTGGTTGAAGGCACGGACCTGGCAAGCGGCGAAGTGTGGGCAAACGGCATAGACCCGAATGTACAACTGAATCTCGTTATAGAAGAAAATAAATCCTATACCCTGCAAATACCCCAGCCGTCCAATCTTGAATTTCCCATGGCGTTTGCGAGAATCCTCAACACCTCGGGTATGCAGTTTGAGCTTCATTATCTGGGAACGGCCTTTAAGCAGGCGGGGAACGGCAACCTGCCGGTGCCGCCGGGCAAAACCGGGGTCTATCAGTTTTCCTCAACTGCGGAGGGAAAGCTGATCAGCGGTTACACCGTACACAGCACCTTTGAGGCGCTTACGATCCCTGATTTTACCGCGAAGCACAGTTATATCTACAACTTTACCTACAGCGGCACAACGGTGGTAAAAACATCCGAACAGAAAATACTTTTTAATTGAGGAGTATGAACATGAGAAAGATTTTTTTAGTTTTTGCGGCGCTTGTCGCACTTTACCTTACGGGATGTCCCGCCGAACCGGAACCACAATCGCAAAACAGCGATATTATAGGTACGTGGTATGGAACCGGTAATTACAGTTCCTACCGGCTTGAAATTGTGGATGGCAGATGGAGTTTTGTGGGCGGTATAGAGTCCCATAGTGGCAGTTTTACTCGCCAAGGTACAATTGTTGAGCTAGGTGGTTATGCGGGTACTAAATTTACTGTGTTTGGCACAGCTACGCTTTCCAGTACCGGTTTAAGTCTTGTGATAAAATTTGGAAACTTACAATCATCAACTCCATACATTTTCACAAAATCCGGCGCTTCCGGTTCTGGGGGCGACGGCACGCAGATGACCATTCGGAATGAGTCTTCCTACGACCTGTCCAATGTTACCTGGTCCGGGCTGAAGTTTGTTACTTCCGGCCAGACTGCGGATTTACTCAAAGGAACCATAGCTAAAAAAGATACCACCGAGGACGCTTCTGGGTATATCTATTTTACCCGCAAAGATATAGGGATAGAACTCAGGACGCAAACCATAGCAACGGCGGAAAGTTCGCCGGTTACGCTCAACGACAATACGGTTGTTGTTGAAGTGGGTAATGAAACCAATACCGCGGCCTTATCGCAGATAACGAAGCCGTCCATGACCATCAAGAACGAGTCTTCCTACGACCTGTCCAATGTAACCTGGTCAAATCTGCAATTTGTTTCTTCCGGCCAGACAGCAGATTTACTCAAGGGAACCATGTCCAAAATGGACGCCGCGAAAGACGCTTCCGGGTATATCTATTTTACTCGGAAGGATTCGGGGATAAACCTCAGAACGCAGTCAACATCGACCGTGGTGAATTCGCCGGTTACTATCAATAACGATACGGTTGTTGTGGAGATAGGCCACGAAACCAATAGGGCGGCATTATCGCTCATAGAGAAGACGCCCTCAACGACCACCACCCTCACCTGGTCCGGATCGTGGGTGAAGACTGCTCCCAACTCCTACTACAGCAACCCCATCGGCAACTCCGCCGAAACCTGGGAAACCCTGACCATAAACGCGCCTTCAGACTGCATGATCACAGTGAATCTTTCCTCTTCAACGCAAAACAATTACTACGGCGATGACTACGGCTATGCCTCCTATCTTGACGGCAGTCCGTCTCCAAGCCAGTACCGGCTCCG
>JAISPY010000058.1 GCA_031274565.1 Treponema sp. | reverse complement strand
GTATATAGGTTCATATAAATCCACATCTATACTTACAAAAACAAATTTATCTTCCACGTCTTGTGCCGTTTCTGGGAAATAGCCTTTTTTAACAATACAATTTTCCTTGAATTTCATTTTATTCAATACTAATTCGACATTAGTATTTGAAAAATCCTGTATATTCCGGGAATAATTGCCTTGCCTTTCTTTTTCCGCGTCTTTTTCATCAAAACCTTCAAATGTATCAAATAAATATAATTTCCTGTCTGGAAATGCAATATTTATATGTTTTGCAAAATCACCGCGAAAAACACCAAGTTCAGCAACATTTCCCGGTGTTTTTTTGTTATATATTTCAAACGAAATTAACTCCAAAGAAGACACTCTAAAATAGTCGCTCGCCTTGTAAATATATTCTGCGCGTTTTCTTCCAAGACTTAGCATTAACCGGCATATTACAATACCCATTTTTTTCAGTATTAAAACATTGATAATACCGGCGAGCACGCCTTTGAATGTAATTGACTTTCCCTTCCTACTCAATCTAAAAACCTCCAAAATGATTTACACAATAAGGAGAAATTATTTGGGACTAGCGCCGCACGGATGCGGCGCTTCTTCCCGAACCATTTCGCCTTTCTATTGCGTATAACATCTTTTGTACGCAATTCCTGCGCGTACCACAGCCGTATCCTTGCACCGGCAACGCCGGAAAATGCCGCTTGTTATTGCTGCTTGTGCGGAATAATGGAGATGAAACTACCGATCTGCGGACCTCTTTATGCCGAGTTGTTTTCCCGGTGAACCAATTCCCCCATAGTGGAGGACGGGACATACGCGTCTCAGGTTCGGGAACCCTATACAGCCCCAGGGCGCGTATTTTGGGAAAGAAATAGGTATAAAATCGAAGTGCTTTATATCCTAGTAAATATATCGGTAATGGGGGGGGGGGGGGGGGGTATTATAGCACTTAAACGCAAAAAACAAAAAAAACCAGCACCAGGTAAAATCAGTTTTTTTTAAGCTGCTTTGTAATGGATAATAATATAGCTATAAAAGGTAATCCTGTCAAGGGGAAAATTGCAAAAAAATGAATACATTTAAGCGGAACGGTTATGGTTTACCCTCCTCTTCGGAAGATACCCTATCCAGGCATTTCTTGGGGCGGACCTCGATTATTACCAAAGACAGGGTAAAACCTACGCCCAGCCGGGAGCCTGAGAAAAAAGCCCCCTCACCCCCGAAATGGTGCTTCGCGTTTATCCGGTGCCGGTCCTTAGAGGATCTGCTTATTCCGGTATACCAAATCTTCCCGGATGGTGAAGCCCTGTTTCTCCCAGAAGCGATTCCCCGCTTCATTGCCCTTAAACGCTACCAGGGCGATCTTGGTGATTCCCTGCTCCCGGAGGGCCTGCTCCACCACGGAAACCAGCGCCGTTCCCAGCCCCTGTCCCCGGTATGCTTCCGCTACCGCGGCATGGTAAATATACCCGCGCCGTCCATCATGGCCGCTCAGAATGGCCCCCGCCAGGGTCCCCGCATGATCCGCCACAAAACAGGTACGGGTATTCCGTTCTAGGAACTGACGGACCCTTGAGGCCGCATCGTCCACTGGCCGCATACCCATACCAGGGGTCCTCGTCCACAGGTCATAGACCGGTTCATAATCCTCATGCGTCATAATCCGTATGATCCACTGGTGTTCCATCGGTTTCCTCACTGTACGACTTAAAGGGTTACTATAGGGACTTCACTATAGTAACTTCATAGAAAAAAAACAAGGCGCTGGTTAAAGCAGCTTCCAGCACCACGACATAGTAAGTAAGCGGAGGGAGAAGGCATGATGAACCATAGACCTGCCATGCACGGCGTATGGCAGCGCCCATACCTCATGACGGTGGCGCTACTCTTGTCTTTCTGGGGAGGCTGTACGATAACCGAAACCGGTTCCGGTTCTTCAGATCGGGAAACCCCAGGGACCTTGACCATTGCAACCTGGAATGTACAGGCCCTGTTTGATGGGGATGAGAGCGGAATCGAATATGACGACTACCTTCAGGCTGCGGGATGGAGTGCTGAGAAATACCAGGCGCGGTTGAATTCCCTTTCCAAGGCAATCGGCCGCATGGCCGAACAAGCTCCCGATATCCTTGGTTTGGAAGAAATTGAAAATGTCCGCGTCTTGGAAGATATGGTAAGCGGACCTTTGGCAGACTACGGTTATCAGTACCTGTGTTTCGCCGCCAATCCCGGCGCGGCCTTGGGAATCGGCCTGGTAAGCCGCTTCCCCTTAGCAGAGACCAGGGTCCATTCGATCACCGCTTACGGAAAAACCATCCCCAGACCGATATTGGAGGTCCAGCTCCAGGTGCAGAACCAGCCCTTAGCCCTTTTGGTTTGTCATTGGAAAGCAAAACAAGGGGAAACAGAAAAAAATGCGGCCACTGAATCCCTCCGCAGAGCCTCAGCGCGGATCATACTGAGGAGACTGCAAGAACTCCGGCAGGAACATCCTGCTATACCGGTACTTATCATGGGAGACTTAAATGAGAACCACAATGAATGGTACCGAGGAGGCGAGACCACCCTCACGGCCCTCCTCCCGGATGACCCCAAAGCCGCGGAACGTACCGGTTTGCGCATAGAGGCCGAAACCTTCGATGGATCCGAAAGGAAAATCCCCGAAGATTTTCTCATCCTGAGTGGAAACAAGCCTCCTAAATCGGAATATTTTCCCCCTCCGGCCTTGGCGCTCTACTCCCCTTGGGGGAATGAACTGCACGATGGCTCCTATTTTTATAAGGGCGCCTGGGAAACTATCGACCATTTCTTGCTGACCGAATCCTTGTTTGACCGGGTAGGCTGGGACTTTGATACTGCGGTGGTCATACGCCAGGAGCCTTTTATCAATGCCCAAGAGCGGCCTTACGCCTATAATCCCCGTACCGGTACCGGTCTCAGCGATCACCTGCCCCTGATGCTCACCCTCAGGTTGCTTACAGGACCGGAGCCCCTCGAACCCTGATGGTCCAGTACTGGGATCGAAGGGACTTTTGGGGCAGCTATGGAACTCCTAGGGCAACGCTGATTAACTTGACGCTAATCAGCGTTGCCCTATTGTTTTTCTCGTTTTCCTGCGGAAAACTGCGAAAAACCACATTAAAGTATGCACTGATTTATGCTCGATTGAATAAATCAGTGCTTCCCTAGAAGAAAATAGTAAAAAATAGCGCAAATCATGGTTTCAGGGTATTCCCAAAC
>JAISPY010000256.1 GCA_031274565.1 Treponema sp. | reverse complement strand
CCGAGCAGCGTTTCCATGTTGTCCCGCTTCCGTTTCTCTTTCATCGAACGCTGAAAACTCAGCAATGAGGGATGCTGAAAGAAAAATACCGCAAACGCGCACTTTACCGCGTCCCCTATACCGTATAATTGGTCATACCCTTCCCGCCTGTTGTCAGGCATATCCTTCCCGACCTCTTCCAAACTGCCCATTAGCGCCTTAAATATTCCTCGTCCCATCACTGCATCATATCATTTTTTCTAAAATGAGAATTGCTGGTCTCATTTCAGGATAAACGCATAGAAACGAAAAAGAGGGAAATTTACCACTGACCACACGGACAATACGGACTTTTTGTTTAAAATTCTTGATTTTGGTCCGTGTCTGTCCGTGTTGTCCGTGGTTAAAAATTCCTATGCGTTTATCCTGGTCTCATTACAGGGCATCGGCGTTTACTATGCAGGAAAAAAGTGGTCATTTTAGAAGGGAAGTCCCCCTCATGTTATGATTTTTTCGCCGGATTCTCGGCACTCCTGTCCGTTTTGCTACCTCCCTCCACATTATTTAAGGCAATAGTTTCAAAATCTGCCATTTTGGAACTGCCTCGCCTCCCACTTTGTATGAACCACTCTTATAGTATGTAAATAAATATGATTTAGAAAGTAAATGCCAATGCCCTGGTCTCATTATACCCGGTAGTTTCTGTGCGGTCTGTTTTTCCCTCCCCGTTGCACTTGATATTATATGGAATTATTCATCATACGTTCTGGATCACCATCGAAAACCACAGTGCTGGGTACTTAAAAAAACGCTTTGTTTTTTAGGAAGCTCCAGAAGGAGTGCAGCTATGAACTATAGGGGTATATGCCGGGTGCCGGTCTTTCCCCGTTGGGCTACACCGTACTTGAAACCATTGCTCCAGCGCTCATTTTTGTATAAAAAGATTCCTCCTGGTCTTGCGGTGCTTATTCCCTGGGGGTATACTATCCCCATGTCCTTGATAGCGGTCTTTTATGGATACGCATCGAGATAGATCAATGAGGAGCATACATGGAATTTGAAGTAGCTCAAGTAGGTTTTTTATCAATTATTCCGCCGATTATCGCTATATCCCTGGCCCTTATCACCAAGGAAGTTATCTTTTCGCTTCTCCTGGGAATCATGGCAGGCGCCTGCATCTATAGTTTTGCGATGGGCTTGGGTTTCCCCGGTATGTTTAGCACCACCGTAAACTTGATGATTAGCAAGGTGGGGCATAATGCATCGATGATGATCTTCCTTGCCTTATTGGGGGCCTTGGTAGCCCTCATCACCCGCGCCGGAGGTTCAAAAGCCTATGGCAACTGGGCGGCTCGGAAATTAAAATCCCCCCAAAGCGTGAGTCTTACCACCGGGCTGCTGGGAATCATCATCTTCATTGATGATTACTTCAACTGCCTCACCGTTGGAACGGTGATGAAGCCCGTTACCGATAGATATAAAATTTCTCGGGAAAAACTGGCCTATATCATCGACGCCACCGCTGCGCCGGTCTGTATCATCGCGCCGGTTTCTTCCTGGGCCGCATCGGTGATTTCCTACTATCCTACCCAAACCGGGATCACCGGAATGCAGGCATTCGTAGGTTCTATTCCTATGAACCTCTATGCAGTGCTCACCCTGATCATGGTCATTACCTTGGGTCTCCGTAAAAATGGGGACTATGGCCCCATGGCCGCAGCCCAGCGCCGGGCGCGGGAGAACCCCAAGAGAGCGGCTAAACGACCCGGCGCCACCGGGGATGAACTGCTCACGCTTGAGGTCTCCAACCAAGGCACGGTCATGGACCTGGTCATTCCGGTATTTTTTCTGGTAGGCTTTTCCATGCTTGCCATGCTCTTTTACGGCGGTTTTTGGGAGGGTAAGACCCTGGCCGCAGCCTTCGGGGATACGGATGCAGGTTCCGCCCTTTCCTTAGGCGGCTTTGCAGCCCTCTTCGTGGCCTTCTTCCTCTTCGTTCCCCGGAAACTCATAAGCTTCAAGGACTTCTTTGTTACCCTTACCGCAGGGGTTAAGTCGATGGTAGGGGCCCTCATCATCCTCGGTCTGGCCTGGACCATCAGCGGGGTCTGCGGGGACCTCTTACTGACCGGGCGTTATGTGGCGGGACTTATAGAACAGTCTCAGATGCCTACCGCCTTCATACCGGCGCTTATGTTCTTGTTCGCCGCAGGGCTTTCCTTTGCCACCGGGACTGCCTGGGGAACCTTCGGGATCCTCATCCCCATCACCATCAATGTATGCGATATCGTGGCCCCTGAGCTTTCGATAACGTCCTTATCCGCAGTGCTGGCAGGTTCGGTTTTCGGCGATCACTGTTCTCCTATTTCGGATACCACGATCCTCTCTTCCGTCGGAGCGGGTTGTAACCACATCAGCCATGTGGCAACCCAGATTCCCTATGCCCTGACCGTGGCGGTTATCTGTTTTATCGGGTACATCATCGCAGGTTTTACCGCGGACTTGGGCTTTACCCGCAGCGTGGCCATCACCCTTCCGGTTTGTGTGGCGCTACTCATGGCTACCCTTGCGGTCTTGCCCCGATTACTGCGGTGGAGGCAGGAACAGCCCGCTCATCCTGTAAGCTAAGTATACCTGCAGGCTATTTCCCTTTGGGGAATGAGCCGGACTTTTCGGGGTCTATGGCCCACCAGAAGAAGTTCGGAAGGGGCGCAGAAAAAAGCCCCTCCAATTCAACCTGCTAAGGCGATGGGTTTATCCTCAGGGCGAGCGCACATAAAAATTTTTGTCCGCGAATTACACGGATTAAGAAGGAATGACGCTCTAAAATTCGTTAAATTAGCGTAATCGGTGGATTTTTTATTTTTAAAAAATACCCATTCATTTTTGCGAATTAAGCACGATGGTCATTTCATAATTCGCGTCATTCGCGGACTCTTTGTTTTATGCGCTGGCGCTGGGTTTATCCTGAATCCGTATTGATTGTTACCGGTGAAGCGGTCATAATAAGACTCAAGGAGTCTTGGTTTGAATACCGATACATCCCCGGGGGTATATGTGTTTCAGGGGAATACCTTGGTTGTGCCGGCGGGGATTCCTGATGCGAAAATACATGAACCTATTTCCCTTGAAGCCTTTCAGGATTTACCGCCCCTTGAAATCCTGGTAATCCCCGGCATCGGCGGCGGTCCGGGTATATCCTGTGTGGACCTGGCCCCGGAGTTTCCCCTCCCTCCGCATTGGAGGCGGGTTTCCCCCCGGGTGGGAAGCGCTGCGGATGGTCCGGTAGGCCCCCTCTTTCGCGGTTATCATATCATCCAATGGCGACGGGAATCCCGGTTCTGCGGTTCCTGCGGAAGCCCGAACACGGACGCCCCTCAAGAGCTTGCCCGAGTCTGTCCGGTCTGCGGCAGGGTCGAATATCCCCGGATAACCCCGGCCATTATCGTGATCATCATCAATGACCAGAACCAGGCGCTTTTGGCCCATAACAAGCAGTTTGTTCCAGGCTTGTATAGCCTCATCGCAGGGTTTAACGAAGCCGGTGAAACCCTGGAAGCCACCGTAGCCCGGGAAATCCGGGAAGAGGTGGGCCTGGAGGTACGGGATATACGGTACATACGCTCCCAGCCCTGGCCCTTTCCCTATTCACTCATGCTAGGCTTTAGCGCCCGCTATGCCGGGGGGAACGTCAGGGTTGACGGGGTGGAAATCGAAGATGCCCGCTGGTTTGATCAAGATCGGCTACCGGAACTGCCGGGCCTGGGTTCGGTATCCCGGTATTTGATTAACCTGTGGCGTACTGGCGCACTGGCATAAAAACGGTTTTTTTTAGGAGACTGGGTATGATTTCAATGGAGGAGCTTTTTCAGGAAGCTCAAAAAGCGGCGTCTTTTGCCTATGCGCCCTATTCCCGGTTTCGGGTAGGCGCAGCCCTGTGTGCGGAAGATGGGACGGTCTATACCGGGTGTAATGTGGAGAACCGTTCTTTCGGGCTTTCCCTGTG
>JAISPY010000135.1 GCA_031274565.1 Treponema sp. | reverse complement strand
ATTAACTTGACGCTCATCAGCGTTGCCCTATTGTTTTTCTCGTTTTCCTGCGGAAAACTGCGAAAAACCACATTAAAGGAAGCACTGATTTATTCTCGATTGAATAAATCAGTGCTTCCTTAGGTTTTCTTGGAGAGCACATCATTGATGTCTCCCGCCATGAAGAAGGCCTGCTCAGGAATGGCATCGGTTTCTCCGTCTAGGATCATCTTGAAACCCCGAACCGTTTCCGTAACCGGCACATACCGGCCCGGAATACCCGTATACCGTTCCGCCACGAAGAAGGGCTGACTGAAGAACCGCTGTATCTTCCGCGCCCGGGATACCACGAGCTTATCCTCTCCAGAGAGTTCATCCATCCCCAGGATAGCGATGATATCTTGCAGTTCCTTATACCGCTGTAGGGTCTGCAAGGTCCGCTGGGTGGTTTGGTAATGCTCCTCTCCCACCAGGGCCGGGTCCAGAATACGGGAATTGGAGGCCAAGGGATCCACCGAAGGATAGATCCCCAACTCGACGATCTTGCGGGAAAGTACCGTGGTAGCGTCAAGATGCGCGAAGGTAGTGGCCGGCGCAGGATCCGTCAGATCGTCCGCAGGTACATACACCGCTTGGACGCTGGTGATAGAACCCTTGGAAGTGCTGGCAATCCGCTCCTGGAGCGCGCCCATCTCATTGGCCAAGGTGGGCTGGTAGCCCACCGCGCTGGGAATCCGGCCTAAGAGCGCGGAAACCTCCGCTCCGGCCTGGATAAACCGGAAGATATTATCGATGAATAAGAGCACATCCTGGCCGCCCTGATCCCGGAAATGCTCGGCCATGGTAAGCCCTGCCAAGGCAACCCGCATCCGAGCGCCGGGGGGTTCATTCATTTGCCCAAAAACCAGGGCAGTCTTGGCGATGACCCCGGATTCGTTCATCTCCTTCCAGAGGTCCGCTCCTTCCCGGGAACGTTCCCCCACCCCAGAGAATACCGAATACCCCGCGTGTTCCGTGGCGATGTTGCGGATAAGCTCCATGATCACCACGGTCTTTCCCACCCCCGCGCCGCCAAAAAGACCGATCTTACCCCCCTTGGCGTAGGGAGCGATGAGATCGATGACCTTGATGCCCGTTTCAAAGACCTCGGTGGCGGGCCGCTGTTCCGCAAAGCTGGGAGCGTCCCGGTGTATGGAAACGTAACGCTCTGCGGTGAAAGGCCCCCGGTCATCAATTACCGTGCCGGTAACGTTGAACATCCTGCCCAGCACCGCTTCCCCCACCGGCACCTGAATCGGATGGCCCGTATCCAGCACTTCCATGCCCCGGCTTAAACCCTCGGTGGCTTCCATAGCAACACAGCGAACCCGGTTATCCCCGATATGCTGTAATACCTCCATGACCATCTTACGGGTTCCCTGGCGCACCTCCAAGGCATGTAAAATCCCCGGAACCTGCGCTTCCTCAAACCGTACATCCACCACCGGCCCCACGATCTGGGTGATATATCCGGTATTCGCCATTTCGTATTCCTCCCTGCAATTCCACCGCATATGGGCCTATTCGGACAGCACTGCGGATCCTGAGATTATTTCCGTTACTTCCTGGGTAATACCCGCCTGCCTTATCCGGTTATAGTAAATCTGAAGGCTTGCCAGCATCTCTTCCGCGTTTTTTGAGGCCTCTTCCATAGCAGCCATCCGGGTGCTTTGCTCACTGACGTAGGCTTCTACCAGGGTGCCATAGACAATACCTTTCAGGTAAAAGGGCACTAAGGCGTCAAACACTGCGGTTTCGGAAGGAATATACTCAAAGGGAATCTTCACCCGCTTCTGACCGCCGCTTTGCAGGATCTCTGCTTGTATCTTCTCCGCGTTCAAGGGCAGAATTTGCCGGGCCCGGGGGAGGAGCTTCACGGTACTGTACATGTGGGTATAGACGATATGGACCTCTTTGAACATGCCCCACACATATTGGGAGATGATATAATCGGTAATCTCCTGGGCATCCTCCATCGTGGGCAGACGGGACTTAAAGGAAAAATTTTCAAGGATTGCATAGGGGGTATGGACAAAATACCGATACCCAATGGAACCTACCAGCATCAGCGCGGGCTTGGTGAGGTCCCTACAGAGCGCAGCGACCTGCCTGAATATGTTGGCGTTATAGCCCCCGGCCAAACCCTTATCACTGGTAATCACCAGCACCGCGCTGAGGGAACCGGTCTCCGCCTCGGTGTTCTTGAAGAACTGGCTCTCCATACTTCCCGCCGAAGAGAGGATATCCCCCATGGATTTTTCGATACGGGTAAAGAAGGGCTCCGTATCCTCCAGGGTCCGCCGGCCCTTCCGCAGTTTAGCCGTAGAGATCAGATTCATGGCCTTGGTAACCTGCAAGGTCTGTTTGATGGCCCGCATCCGCATCCGCACATCCCGTAAATTCGCCATGGTGTCCTCTATGGGTGGGTACTTTTATAGGTTTCTACGGCAGCGCGCAGTTCCTGCTCGCCGTCCATGGAGAGGGTTTCGGTGGCGGCAATGCTTTCCAGAATTCCCCGATGATTCAGCTTGAGGTACTCTATGAAACCCTTCATAAAGTCCTGGATCCGATTCTGGGCAATATCCATGAGATACCCATTAATGGAAACAAAGAGGATGGCCACCTGTTCCGCCATAGCTAACGGGGCAAACTGGGGCTGCTTGAGTACCTCCATGAGCAGCGCCCCTTGGGCGAGTTTATCCTGGGTTGCCTTATCCAGGTCGCTCCCGAATTGGGCAAAGGCGGCCATTTCCCGGTACTGGGCGAGGTCGAGCCGCAGGCGGCCGGCGATCTTCCTGATGGCCTTGGTCTGGGCTGCACCCCCTACCCGGCTTACCGAAAGCCCCACATCAATAGCAGGCCTAAACCCCGCGTTAAACAACTCTGCGTCCAAGAATATCTGACCGTCGGTAATGGAGATCACATTGGTAGGAATATACGAAGCAATATCCCCGGCTTGGGTCTCCACGATGGGCAGCGCCGTGATGGAACCGCCCTCTTGGGCAGGGGATACCTTGGCAGCCCGTTCTAAAAGCCGGGAATGGAGGTAAAACACATCCCCGGGAAAGGCTTCCCGGCCCGGAGGCCGGCGCAGGAGCAGACTAATGGTCCTATACGCCACTGCATGTTTGGAAAGATCGTCGTAGACCACGAGCACATCCTTGCCTCGGCGCATGAAATGTTCCGCCATAGCCACTGCGGCATAGGGGGCCAGGTACTGCAGGGCTGCGGAATCTGAGGCAGTGGCTAAGACCACGAACGTATAGTCCATGGCTCCGAAGCGTTCCAGGTTCCGGACTATCGCTGCCACGGAAGAGGCCTTTTGCCCGATGGCGCAATACACGCAATACACCCCTTTGTCCTTCTGGTTGATGATGGCGTCAATCGCCAGGGCGGTTTTTCCGGTCTGCCTATCCCCGATGATGAGCTCCCGCTGGCCCCGGCCTATGGGAATCATGGTATCCACCGACAGGATCCCAGTTTGCAGGGGCTGGTCCACCGAACTCCGGTCTATTACCGGAGCTGCGGGCGCTTCGATGGGCAGGTATTCCTCCCCTTCCAAGGGGCCTTTCCCGTCTAGGCTGATCCCCAAGGGGTTCACGACCCGCCCCAACAGGGCCATCCCAGCAGGAACGGTTACCACCGTGCCTGTACCTCGGACCTCTTCGCCGTCCCGTACCAGGGATTCGCCTGAAAGGATCACACAGCCCACCCCGTCTTCCAGGAGATTGAGGACAATGCCCGTCGCGCCGGAACTAAACTCCACCAGTTCTCCGTACATGGCCTTATCCAATCCGTAGACCGTGGCCACCGAATCACCCACCTGCACCACGGATCCAACCGAATCTGAAACCGCCTTGGCTTCCCAATGTTCAAGCTGTTCCTGCAGGATTTTGGTGAGGCCGCTGAAATTTACCATGAAACACCTCCGGCAGCTACGCTTCCCCGGACATCCCTCGGTTCCTTTGAAAAGCAGGGAAGCGCCTGTAAATCCTGCGCCATACGCCGTAACTGGGCGCGCAGGCTGGCATCTACTCGTTCACTGCCTATCCGTAACCGATACCCGCCGAGGAGTTCCGGGACTATCTGTACCATCATTTTGATTTCCTTAACCGTCATGGTATGCGGGGGGTTTTCAGCGGCGACCCATGATTCGATTAACGCCGCATCTAGTTTTTTTTGAAATACCGGATCCACGGGAACGGCCGCTTCCACCGTAACCTGGAGGACACCCTTCTGGCGATCCAGCAACGCTTCAATGGCTGCCATAAGCTGCGGCGCATGGGTAAAACACCCCTTCTTGACCAAGAGGAGGATGAGCCGCACCGCCTGTTCCAAACCCGGATTCGCTGCACCGGATTGGGCGAGCGCCTTCCGGATGATCCCTTCCAGTGCCTGGGCGGAAGCGCTCCCCGCAAGGTTCCCGGGAATACCCCCTATGACCGGGACCAAGGACTGCAAGGCCCTCAAGCCCTCCTCCGCATAGAGCCCACAGGAGCCGATGAACGCGGCGGCCCAGCGATCCCCGCTAAACATGTGGCTCTGTTCCTAATTCCTGCAAGAGAAGGCCCGCAAAACGCCGGGTATCTTCCCCGCTCAGTTCCCGCTGGAGGATCCGGCTTGCGGCGCTG
This sequence comes from Treponema sp., assembly GCA_031274565.1. GTDB lineage: Bacteria > Spirochaetota > Spirochaetia > Treponematales > Breznakiellaceae > JAIRLU01. Next base: position 2,804 of record JAISPY010000135.1, on the reverse strand, counting down.
AGTACCAAGGCCGCAGCCTCAGCCCTGAACACGGCCAGGGCAGCCTGGCGTTCCGCTTCAAGCTGTTTCCGACCCTGATCGAGCGCCTGGGCAGCCCGCTCGGTTCCCTCCGCTAAGATCTGTTCCGCCTGCTTCCGGGCGGTTTCTTGGGCAGCCTGGCGTATATCCGCCGCTTCTTCCTGGACGTGCTGTAGGCGCGCTTCATACTGTCCCAGGAGCGCCTGGGCCGCAGCCTTAGTTGCTTCCGCCTGATCGAACGCATCCTGGATCTTTTTTGATCGGGCTTCCATGAACCGGGTAACCGGCTTGAACAGGACCGCCCGTAATACGAAGAAAAGAATCCCGATATTGAGCAGGGTGATGAGGAAGGTGCTGATTGAAGGATCGATCATACCGATATGCTCTTATGCGCTAAGCCTAGGCGGCCTTGGTGAAGATGAGGATAGCGATCACAAAGCCGTAGATAGCGGTGGCTTCCGCGAGGGCTATCCCTAAGAAGAACACGGTTTGAATCTTCCCGGCAGCTTCGGGCTGCCGGGAAATGGCGTCCGCTGCCTTACCGGTTGCCAAGCCGATACCGATACCTGCGCCGATACCGGTAAACACCGCGATACCCGCACCGATGAGAAATAAAAGACTGGTCTCCATAACATACACTCCTTTTTAAGTTTTTTCTTTTTTCTTTCTTTTTTCTTTAAGGTTTCTTATCCTGTATGCTCCTCTGCTACTGCTTCCGCGACGAAGAGGCTCGTCAAGAACGTAAAGACCACCGCCTGAATGAGTCCATCGAACACATCAAAATATAAGGATAAGAAGGCTGGAATCACCACGGGAATGGGAAGCGCCCCCTCTACCAGGAGCATGATGATGAAGCCCCCCAGAATATTGCCGAAGAGCCGAAGACACAGGGACAAGGGACGGATAACATACTCAAGCAGGTTAAAGGGCAGCATCATCGGCGTGGGGGAGCAGAGCTGCTTACACCAGCCTCGGATACCCTTGGCCCGCAGCCCCCCTATAAGCACTATGAGGATGGTCATTACCGCAAAGGCCGCGGTTACATTGATGTCCCGGGTGGGCGGTTTAATGGTAAAGGGCGGTTCTCCATGCAAGACCCCGATCGCCAGCGGGGAAATCATCGGGATACTATTTGCCAAGAACAGGAAGAGGAAGATGGTTCCGATATAGGGGCCGTATACCTGGGACCGCTTTCCGAAGCGTTCCCGGGAAAAGCTATCCAAGAATCCAATCAGCGCTTCCAGGATCACCTGGGGACCCCGGGGGACTGCTTGTAAGTTTCGGGTGAGGAGCACCGAGGCGATGATCAATATCCCCATCACCACCCAGGAGACCAGGACGCTTTCGTTTATGGTAAACGCGGTAATAGGGACGCCAAAAAACGAAATGGAGACACCTTCGGGGAAGGGTATGGCAATCAAGGTTTTAAATGTTCCCAGGGCTTCGGTAATATCCATTTTTTTCGTAAGCTACACTGCTTTCTCTATGTTATCATACGCTTTGCTCCCAAAAAAGCAAAGAGTTTTTTACGTTTTTTAGTCTTTTTTAAAGAAAAAATCGTCTTTAAAATACTTTCTTAATAATTCCTCTGAAACCGCATCCTGTTTACTCATGCGGGTATAGGTTACTTCCAGGAAACCCTTGGTTAGATAGAAACAGCCCAGGATGAAGAATTCCGCCACATGGGTAATGGCCCCCATGGCCTGATACATCCGCACCGGGCTATCCAGCACGAAGTCGCTCATGATGTACTCGATAACCGTTTGCTGGGAGAGGTTAATCCCGTAGATGATCTCGGAAACCGGGAATTCCTCCTCCATCCGGGTCTTTCCCAGGGTAACGAAGAAGTTCCCTACCAGGGACCGGTCAAACCCCCGATCCAAGGTACGGGAGAGAAGCGAGTACATCGGCGCATTGGATTCGAGTAAGGGGCCGTCTGCCAGGGCATTGTAGTGTTTAAGATGGGAAGCCCTGCGGATCTTATCCTTCCACCGAACCGCAAAATCCTGGGATTTCAGGTTTAAGGTATCTATTAAAATTCTATCAACCATATCAGTAGTATACACCTTCTGTAAGCCGCAAACAATATTTTTTTCGTACTTTCTCAGGATAAACCCATAGCAATTCGTGCTTCCTTACAGAGGGTAACGAGTTGGGTAAAATGGCAAAAACCAGGGTCGGCGCATATAACCGCGAAAGACGCGAATTAACGCGAATTAGGGAATGGCCGCAGTGCTTAATTCGCAAAAATGAGCGGGTATAAAGACAAAAAAGATAAAAAAAACAAAAAAGTACTTGACTAAACGCGCCGGTAGGAGTATAAAAAATGAGGCCTGTCCAGTCTGCCTTGAAAACCCGCGTCTGGTACGCGGTGCTGTTCCGTCATCGCGGAGGATCGGCGCCACAGCCCCTCTTCAGGGGGCATCCCCGGTTATCCGGGGGCCGCGGGGTTTTAGGAGAGGGGCGCGGGCCGTACCTGCGGTTTCCGCAGCAACAGAGCCGTTACGCAGCCCGGAACCGGTTTGGTTTGTCCAAACCAGTGTCCGTTTATGCCACCTTAAAGGTGCGTTGTTTTTTTATAATTTATGATACCTTGGCATTTACCCCCCCCCCCCCCCCCCCTAGTTCGATTCTTTGTAAACAAGCCCCACAAAAATGCCCGGTTGCGGTGGGATATAGCCCCATGAGTAGGCTCCGTAAGCTCTTTGACGCTCTGGGTTTCCTCCTTATCCTCCTGGCCCTGGCTTCCTGCGGTCAAACGCCTCTGGGAGACCTGGAAACAGAAC
>JAISPY010000012.1 GCA_031274565.1 Treponema sp. | reverse complement strand
ATGCGGGGAAGTACGTTAGCCTGGACCTTACGGGCAGTACCATGACGGAGATAATGGTGAATGGGGAATTTACCCCAGGGAAATACAATACCGGGGAGAAATACGTCATATCCCTTACCCTGCCAGAGGGAGTCACCAAGCTCAAGACCGGAGGAGCATCCGGAGACTCTACCTTTCAATACTTCGTCAACCTCGAGGAAATAAGCGGTCCTAAGGTCGAAAGGATCGGTGCTGAGATGTTCTACGCAAAATGTGTCAACCTGAGAACCGTGAGCTTCCCGGTGGCGAAGATCATTGTCGGGTCCTCCGCCTTCGGTGGCTGCAAAGCGTTGAGTTCGGTATATCTCCCGATGATAGAGGCGATCGGTAACGTTTCCTTCGCGAACACGGGACCCGGACCTCTGACCATTACCCTGGGAGCTACGGCCCCCTCCCTGGATGGGGGGAATGGGGTCTTCTGGAATTCTCAAAAAAACGTTACCGTCAGGGTACCTTCCGGCGCTACGGGCTACGATACCGCCTGGCAGAACACCTTTAAAAAGGGGGCATCCTTTACCGGCTTTAGGTTTGAAACCTATTAACCATGAGGAAACCCCTGGGGTATCCCTGGGAGCTATCAGCCCCCGGGGAACTGCCTGCAGCCTTACCGTGCCGCAGGAGAGCGGCCCGGGAGCAGGGAGCGGCGGTCTCCGACCGGGGAGGGTCGGCTTACTCCGGAGAATCCGCCGCTGTTCCCCCATCGATTTTTTATCTTTAATACCCGCTCATGGTTGCGAATTAAGAAGGGAGACCATTCCCTCATTCGCGTCTTTCGCGTCTTTCGCGGTTTCTTTTGTTTATATGCGCCGGCCCTGGCCCCTTGACGAAACCCGCCCTTTATTTATAGAATAAGGTACCTCTTTATCCGTCTGTAAGACGGATCATTTTTTAGTCCGTAAGGAGGACCCATGCGTCGGTATGAGCTGACCGTTATTTTTCCTTTAGAAGAGGACCAACACAAGGCAGGCCGGGAACAGGTGCTGGCCGACCTTGTCGCCCACGGAGGGGAGATCGAAAAAACCGATGAAATCGGTGATCGGGATCTCGCCTATGAAATTAAAAAAAGAAAGCGGGGGAGGTACGTCCTTTTCACCCTCAAGCTTGATCCGGTAAAAGTCGCTGTTCTGGACCGAATCTTTAAACTCAATGCCCACATCCTGAAGTACCTCTTCGTAACGCTCGAAGCATAGGGAGGAATCAATGGCGGATCTAAACCATGTCGTTTTAATCGGGAGATTGACCCGGGATGCGGAACTCAAGTACACTGCCAATGGTCAAGCGGTATGTAAATTTTCCATTGCCGTGAATCGCCGGCGCAAAAACGGCGACCAGTGGGTGGATGAGGCGAATTTTTTTGATATTGTGGTCTGGGGCAGGCAGGGGGAGTCCCTCAATCAATACCTGGTGAAAGGTAAAATGGTGGGGATTGATGGAGAACTTCGTCAGGATCGCTGGGAACAGGATGGCCAAAACCGGTCCAAGGTAGAAATTGTTGCCAATAATTTACAGCTCCTCGGCGGCGCTGCTGGGGCCCCCGGCAGCGGCGGTCCCAGCGGTAATGGTTCCTATGGACCGGGCGCTTACCAGGAACACCGGGGAGAGGTTTTCCCTGAGCGGAGACCTCCGGTACGGGACCCCCAAGGCGGGGCCTCCCATGATGGGTTTACCGATGATATTCCCTTTTAGCCCATGACACATAACCCAAGGAGATAATCATGTCAGATGAAAAATACCATGAACCTGAACGTCCTCCCCGGTCGGAGAGGCCGGACCGGGGAGATCGGGGGGAAGCACCCCTAGAAGGCCGGGAAGGGGATGAGCGCATCCTCCGGGGCGGCAAAGGTAAGATTTTCTTTAAAAAAAAGGTCTGTAAATTCTGCCTTCAAAAGTTGAAAATAGACTATAAGGATGCGGATGTGCTGCGTCGGTTCATTACCGAACGGGGCAAGATCCTGCCCCGGCGTATCACTGGTACCTGCGCGAAACACCAACGGGCATTGGCCGTGGCTATTAAGCGGGCCCGTGTGCTGGCCCTACTGCCCTTTGTAGCTGAGTAGGGAACATCCTGCGGTCATGGCTTACCCGCGTGAGCCCGTATCCCCGGCCCTTGAAGCGATTCCGCCGGTGCAGCAAAAACCCATAGCCCTGGCGCCCGCGCTGGTGAGCGGGGTCATTGCTTTAGGGCTTATCCGCAGCGGGCTTCCGACCTTTTTTTTCCTGGTGCCTCTGGGCTTTATGGCCTATGGGTACGATTCCAGGTCCGCGTGGGTGAGTGCACTGGTTGCGGCGGCTGGGAACGGGCTGCTGTCCCTGGTGTGGCCGAGCGCTTCGGCGTATCCCTGGTTGAATACGCTCTATTTTACCATGCTGCTGTTCGTATTTACCTGGATCGTTGCCCCCTTTCCAGGGGCAGGCCGGGTGTCCCCTTCAACCGCATACCGGCTTATCATCGGCGCGGTTATTGGGGCCTTGACCTGCGGGTATAGTATCGCGGTGACCCGTGAGCATCCAGAGATCAAGGAACTGCTGCGGTCCCAAGTGGAATTGTTGCGGTCCCTTTCCCTGGCCGCTGCGGGAACCGATGTGGTACAGCGTTCCCTCTTGGAACAGCAGGCTGACCCTGAACGGATCCTGGCAGTCATCGCTTCGGTGGCGCTGCGGGGGGGCGGTGTGGTTGCCTGTGGGCTTATCTTCTTTGTAAATCGGCAGCTCAGCCTGGTATGCGTGGGCTTGATCCGCCGGATACGACGGGGGAGCGGTATGATCCAGTTTCATACGGCTCCGTGGCTTATCTGGATCTTGTCCTTTTCCCTGTTAGGGGTCTTGGCGGGGACCTTCACCGGCATAGCTCCGGTAGAAATAGCCGCATGGAACATAATAAGCCTCTGTGCTATGCTGTATTTGGCTCAGGGAGGGGGCATCCTCTTGTATTTCCTCTCCCGGAGAACCCCCCTTATGCGGGTAGGGCTTACGGTGCTGGGTATCTTCCTGATATGCAGCCCGGGTATTAACGCGTTTATCCTCGGAGCCCTGGGCATACTGGGGATTGCGGAACATTGGGTGCCCTTTCGGGCGCCGAAACAAGACGGATCATCCTCTACTCCGGGGATGTGATCATGGCGTGTTCATGACTAGGTCCGTGCTATACTAAACAAGGAGCTTGAAGTATGAAAGTCATTTTGAACAAAGACTTCCCGGTGCTGGGGGAAGAAGGGGATATAAAGGATGTAGCCAAGGGCTATGCCCGGAATTTTCTCTTCCCCCGGGTGATTGCCCTTCCCTATACAGAACGTACCATCGCGCTGTTTGAGGCTCGGCGCGGGGAAATTGAGGCCCGCAAGGCGGAGAAACGAAAGGACGCGACCAGTGTCAAGGAGCGATTGGAAGCCCTGGATCTCACCATTACCATGCCCGCCGGGGCTAACGGTAAACTCTACGGTGCGGTAACCAGCCAAACCATAGCGGATGAACTCACCAAGCTGGGCTTCCAGGTGGAACGGAAACGGATCGAACTGCCAGGGAATACCTTTAAAAGTGTGGGGAAATACAAGATTACGGTTAAACTATATGAGAGCGCCGCTGCGGAACTAAGCCTTACCGTGCAGGGCCAGGTGGTTAAAACCGAAACCAAAACCGCGGTTGCGGGAAAGCCTCGCCGCCGCAGACACGGGGAAGCGGAAGCCCCTAAACTTGAGGCGGAAAACGTGCCGGAGACCCGCCAGGCAGCGGAAACCGTCCCGGCTAACGAAGAAGCCCCTGCCTTAGAAGCATAGTCCGTAACATATGGCTTCCGGATTGAAAGATAGTATTCCTCCCCATGATGCGATGGCGGAACAGGCAACCCTGGGGGCCTTGTTGTTGGATAAAGATGCCATAGCCACGGCCATCCAGTACCTGCGGCCAGATGATTTTTATTCTCATGCGAACAGCAAGGTCTATGATGGGATCCTGCAACTGTCTAACAAGGGGCTCACCGCGGATATTCTGACGGTTTCCGAGGAACTCCGGCAAAACGGTAAGCTTGAAGAGGTCGGGGGCGCCGCCTATATCGCATCCCTGACCAATGTGGTGCCTTCCAGCGCTAACATTGAATATTACGCCCAAACCGTGCAGAGTTATGCGCTGCGGAGGGCCTTGATCCGGGTTTCTAACGAGGTCATCGCCAAGGCCTTTGATGAGTCCCAGGAATCCCGGAGTGTGCTGGAAGAGACCCAGCAGCAGATCTTTGAACTCAATGACAAGCGCCAGAGCTTTAGTTTTAGAAGTACCAAGGAGATTCTTAAACAGACCATCGAGGTCATTGACCGGCTCTATAAGTTAAAGAAAAACATCACGGGGATTCCTTCAGGGTTCGATGAGTTGGATAAATTAACCTCGGGGTTTCAACCTTCAGAACTTATCATTATCGGCGCGCGGCCCTCGATGGGGAAAACCGCCCTGGCCTTAACCATGGCTTCTCATATCACCATGAGACATGCCATTCCCGCGGCTTTTTTTACCTTGGAAATGTCGGACTTGGCCCTGATGCTCAGGCTCATCTCCAGCGAAGCCATGATCAACGCGAATGCCATCCGAACCGGGTATCTGACCGCCGCTGATTTCACCAAGCTCTTGGAAGCGGCGAGTACTATCTACGACGCTCCGCTGTACATCGTGGACATGCCGAATATGAAGCTCTTGGACCTCCGCGCCCAGGCACGGCGTCTGCGGGCCCAGCAGCAGGTGGAGATTATCTTCATCGACTACCTCACCCTGGTAAGTTCTGAGAATTCCCGGCTCCAGCGGCATGAGCAGATAGCGGAGATCTCCCGCTCCCTTAAAAGTCTTGCCCGGGAACTCAAGATCCCCATTGTAGCCCTGTCGCAGCTCACCCGTGAAGCGGAGAAAGACAAGCCGAACCTATCGAGTATCAGGGAATCTGGTTCCATTGAGCAGGATGCGGATGTGGTTATGTTTCTGCACCGGGAACGGGATTTTGACCAGAAAGCGGATGATTCCCAGGCGGAACAAGGGAGGAAGACGAATCTTATCCTGGCAAAACAGCGGAACGGACCGGTGGGAACCATTGAGCTGCTTTTTATGGCAAAATACACGAAGTTTGTAACCCTGGTGCAGGATAACTATGCGCAATCGGGCTGATGGGAGGAGTCTACGGTCCAAAGGTACGCTAAGGACCCGCGCACGAGTACCATGACCATGAGATCATGGTAGTGCTGGGCGGGTCCTCATTTAATAAAGAAAAAAGAGAAGGGAAAAACAAATGGCATTAACCGATCGGTATAATTTTGAGCTTTTGGAAAACGAAGCGGAGAAACTGGTTTTTGACGAACTTGAACGGCAGCTTGCAGCCTTTGAAGGGGAACTGTGCCGTTGTAATGACTGTGTGGTGGATATGGCTGCGATGACCTTAAATGCGGTAAAGCCCTTGTACCGTATTTCCCTCTTAGGGACCCTCTATACCGCTCAAGCCATGGAAGACGAAGCATATGCCGCGAGTCTACGGGAAGCGGTCTCCAACGCCATCGAGAAAATACGGGTAAACCCTTCCCATGATTGAGCGGGTTACGGGAGTATGCGGCGGAAAACCGACGCCCAGGGGTATCTACCGGTATAACCGCTCTCCAGTACTTTCGCGGGTCCCCTTATACTAACAATCCTCTGAAGAAGCAGCTCATGTGCAAAAAATGCAAGCGGGGAATCCCGCCTGTCCGCTTGGGGCGCTTAGTGTGGCGGAAGATTTCCGCTTGCAGCGCCTGCGGCCAGATGAGCGTTGCGCCGGATCCCCTGCGGACCAAGCCAGGAAAACCCCAGGGCGGTCCCCTTAAACCGGGCTTTGAGTTCCCCGTCACTCAAGCTGAGCAAGGCCAGCGGATCCAGGTATGCCGGTAGAGGACCTTCAGCGCTTGCTACCCCCTGGATAGGACCCTGGTTATGGATACAGGCGTCTTGACACTCAGTACAGCCGTAGAGCCGGTTTCCCCAGTTCCGGACAACTACCGGCGGAATCTCAGTTCCATGCCCCGAAGCGTACCACTGGATGCAGCGCTTACGATCCAGGGTTCCATCTCCAGGGAGCGCCTTGGTGGGACAGGCCGCAACACAGGGAGGACATACCGGGTCGCAGCCCACACAGCGGGGAAAGGGATGGTCCGATCTGATCCCTGGTTCCAAACCATCCCCTTCCAGGGGAAAGGGCAGGGTCATGGCCGCGATAATGCTGAGGGAACCCGCTTCAGGGGTGCTGATGAGGCCGTTCCTCCCCAGCACCCCCAGACCCGCCGCAAGGGCCAGGGGTTTTTCCGGGACGGGAGAATTGCAGAGGATCCTGAAATCGGATTTTTTGCCGCCGTACTGGGAACGCACATCCGACCCCAGTCGTTGCAGCCGTTGTACCCCTTCCCGGTAATAGTTCCGCCGGGCAAAGGGCGCGATAACCGCGACCCCCGCCACGAAAGGCAGCGGTTCGTGCATATTCCCGTAAGGCAAAGCCGCGATAAGCAGGGAAGGCGCACCGGCTCGGTACTGTTCCGGGACACCGGGAGTCGCCGAGGGATCAAAGGGCGCCAGGATCCGTACCCGGACAAAGCCCGCGTCCAAGACCCGCTCGCATAGCGCTGCTTTCAGGGCTGCGGTATCCATGTTATCGCGCCCGTATCCCGATAGCAACCGACTGCTCGGTACGGTTATGGAATAGTAACAACGGTTTGGATTTCAGATCTTTATCCCTCCATGCTGTATATTTTCTTGTTTTTCTTTTTTTAATTTAAAACAAATTATAATTATGTTTTTTAATCCATTGGTAATTAATTGAGTTATGGGTACTAATTGTCCAATAAGAACTCCCAGTAATGCAAAGAATGATTCGGGATCTTCCTTAAATAATTCTAGCATTCATTTTTCTCCCCATCACCTCAATCCCATGTTCCATAAATCCTACAGACCAAACCGTTTTTTTTTCCCTTATTTGATTTGTTCCATAGTGCCATTTATTTTTAATGTAACTATTTCTATGTTTTCAAGGCCGTCATTGTCAACAACAACCAACTTGTCCCGGTGGTTACTCACAACCTTGATGATAGTTTTGACCTTTTTGACGGTGCGGGCAACGATGAATCAGTAATACATTATCTATACAGCTCGGTAGAAGCTGTTTATCCCCATTTGGTCGTTCCGGACCGGACAGGGTTACTCAATAATTTTGATGGCATTGGTTTTTATAAGCCTTGGCGCTGGTTCCTGCTGGGGAAAACCCAATGAGGCCGCACCATAGACAATATGGCTTTCCGGTACATCAAGTTCGGAAAGAAAGGTTCGTATTTCAGGTTCATCACAGATATTTTTTAAGCCATTTATCCAGCAGGACCCAATACCAAGGGAAGCGGCCGCGAGAAATATATTTTGCAGCGCGCAGGAACAATCCGCAAGTCCATTGGGATTTTTTCTGTCATTTGAGGCAAGAATGATAATCCGGGGGTGGTAAAATCCATGCAACTTTTCATTTTTACTCAAAAGAACCTGTTCACTTATCTTTTGCAGTGTTTCTATTTTTTCTCTATTATTAATTGCCGTAAACCGCCATGTCTGTATATTTTTTCCGCTGGGCGCATGCGTTGCGGCTTTGAGGATGATTTCAAGCTGAACATCGCTAAGCGGCGATTCCGTAAAAGACCGGATACTTCTTCTATGTAAAATGCAGTTGATTACTTCGTTCATAATTTTACCCCTATAGTACCTTTGTGTTTTTTTCGGCAACAACCTGTTTTAATTGGCCCCAATTGGAAATTTCCATTAGTTCATCGAATTCAAATGTTATTTTAAATTCCGTTTCAAGCGCGTGAATCAGCCTCAAATTGGCCAGGGAGTCCCATGCAACGGGATTGCCCGGCTGAAAATTATCGTCAATTTCGCCTCCCTCCAATTCACATGCCTCTCTGAAAATACTATCCAGTTTTTCTTCTAAATCCATAATTATTCTCCTTGTTCTATATTAAGATCCCTTTATGGAATCAGCGACTGTCTCAATTCGCGCCAAAGCGGGATTTGCCTACCTGAGATCAAAACAAGAAATTGAAAAAGCATCCGGATCAATCGCCATCTGGCCATACAGGACCATCACCATGTCAGGCATACTTTGTTTAATATAGGTTTGTACGCTGCCCTGGAAGTATCTTGCATCAATCAGCTCTAGCGTTTCTACCCCCAGTGAAAGAAAAGGGGCAACAACCAGCGCAAGGGAATCTTTAATCATAACTATTTTCTTGTTATTACCGGACAGATTATTATGGATAATTACAACCGGATTATCGCCATAGATATAAGTTGCATATGGAGATTTAGAATATAATTCCCGTGCATTACGGATCTTTATTTGTTCATAGTCATAAAATATATTAAATGATCCTTTTGTATTAAGACCCAGAGACGGTATTTGAAATGTGAGATCTGTGTTAAACTTGGGATACCAGAGTGCGATGTCCTCGGGGGAAGCGCGGTTCAAGGTAACCTTGCGTCCCGCCGAACCAAAAAACACCTGATCGTATGTTTCCTTTTGGTAAGATTCAGCGTTAAAAATGCCCGTATCAATAGCGAATCCATTTCTTTTCTCAATTTGTTCCTTAATATTTTTATTTTCATCTATTCTGTCAATATTTCCTGCCGCAAATCTTATAAGGAATGCCTCCGGCGGGCAGCGGTAGGCCGCTGCACCCCTGTAG
>JAISPY010000077.1 GCA_031274565.1 Treponema sp. | reverse complement strand
GCCCTGGCTTCCTGTGGGCCTACTTCCTTCACCGATCCCGATGACCCCATCCCCCAGGACCGCGGCGTGGTGCAGTTCCGCCTTCCCCTGCGGGATAACCGAGCGCTGAATGGTACCCAAACCCAAGGCTTCACCGATTATTACGAAGTCATCTTCAAAGAAAAGGACGCTGACCGCTACTATGCGGGAACAGGTCGTACCGGCGATACCGTGAACATCCAGGTCTCCGGGGATACCACCTATGAAATCTTGATCCTCGGTGGTTATGAGTCCCAGTACCGAAAAATCCTCCTGGGAAGTGTGTTTGCCAATAAACTCGACGGCGATAGGGCTACCTATGGCGGTACGGGAATCTATATTGCCGGGGGAACCCTCACCCGGCTTTCCTTCACCCTGGACCCGCTGCTCCTGAACCCCACGGAGTATACGAGTGTATTCTCGGGGGCGGGTTCCCTGAACGATGACGGTAGGCCTGAACGCATCAACGGGAGACTCGCTTATATAGCGGATACGCAGAACCCCTTGAAACACCAGGGTACTACGACGGACTTGTCCATTACCGTAGCCCTGAAAAAAGTTCCCTCCCTGGTACGCGCCCAAGGGGGAACAGGGATGAGTTTTGCGGAGGTCCAAGGACGCTTTGAGGTATATGATCCCGCGGCGGGTACCTTTATTTACTATAGTCCGATGGGAACGGCGTGCCAGACGCTGAGCGAAAACGAGGTCTCCCTAGAATTTACCCTTTCCGCGGGAGTTATCCAGGGGATAACCCCCGTGGATGGGGACTGGAAGTTTGATTTTGAAGCCACCTATTACGGGTTTGGTGATCCGGCCTTCGGGGGGACGAAGTGGACCATCCGGAACGGGCTGGGAAGTGAACTGGACCGAGAGGGGGGTATGGGCGGCGGGCTGTGGGTGCATTTTGGGAATGGTAACGGGTTCCGGGACCAGGAGTTAAGCGTCATCGGGGGTACGGTTGAGCAGAGCGGCAGCGCCGTACCGGGGGCGGAGGTCCAGTTACTCAACCAGGACGGAACGGTCTATAAGGCCGTGGTCAGCGGCTGGGACGGGAAGTATAGCTTCGGGGATATAGCGCCGGGGACCTATATTCTGGAGGCGTCCCTGATCGAGCCTGATACGGTTAATGGGTTTAATCTGTACTTCGATGCACAGGCTATTGAGGTGGCCACTGCTGCGGGAGGCGTGTTTACCCAAGACCTGGACTTAGAGCCGGGCTACAGCGTAAGTTATGGGCTCAATGGGGGAGGAGGGACCCCGCCATTGAGCCGCAAAGTACTTCCTAACACGGGGATTACCCTGCCCGGAGCGGGGGGCATGATCGCCCCTCCAGGACCGGGGAAAACCTTCTACTACTGGGATGATGGTTCACAAATCTTGAAGGCGGGAACTCCCTATACGGTGAACGGCCATGTCCGGTTTAAGGCTTTTTGGGGGCCGTTCTTGAGCGTTGAGGCGGTGGCAGCGTACCTGGATAGCTTTACCGGGGCGGAGGGTACCGCGGGTATGCCCATCCCCATAATGGTGGAGGTGAACCTCAGCAGCCAATGGGCGGCCCTGCTCGACGTACTGGCTGCTGCAGACAAGGACGTTGCCCTGGACCTTTCGCCCAGTACCATGACGGGAACGGAGTTTAACCCCGGAAGCGCCGCTCCCGGGAAGGCCAAGATAGTGTCCCTCACCCTGCCGGATACGGCCGAAAGTATACGGGGCGAATCGACTTGGGGCGCGCTCAGCACCTTCACCGCCCTCGAGTCCGTAAGCGGTAAGCACATCAAAATCATCGGCCAGTTCGCCTTCAAGGGCTGCCCATTGAGCACGGTGAACTTCCCGGAGGCAACGAACATCGGCGTGTACGCCTTCGAACTTTGTAGCATGAGCACGGTGAGCCTCCCTAAGGCAACGAACATCGGCGAGGGCGCCTTCCAGGACTGTAGCCAACTAAGCATCGTGAACCTCCCGGAGGCAACAAACATCGGCTTTCATGCCTTCATGAACTGTAGTCAACTCACCAGCATAACCATCAACGGGGGTTGTACTATAAATAGTAGTGCGTCAATACGCGACAACTTCGTGGGCTACTACAACGCCGACAACGGTAGCGGCGCCAAAGCGGCGGGCCTCTACATCTTCGACGGAGGATCTTGGACAGGTCCCTTCTAGGGGGACCAAGCCGCTGCGGGTAAGTCCTGGCCCACCGGGTACCCGCAGCCTGCCGGGAGGACGGGGACGCAGGCGCTTCACCGTCAGAGCGCCGCAGCCCGCTTTTGACCTGCCCGGAGTTTCATCCGGCGCAGGTCTCGGTTCCTCCCGTAATCGGGGTGCATAAAAAGAAGGAAAAAAGGGGCCGCGAATCTTAAAAAAAACTAAAAAAAGCTGTCCCTGCGCCCCGGAAATGGTGATCTACGCGTATCTTACGCTCCACGGGAAGCAGCTACGACATGTCCGATACAGGGGTCTCCCGCCTTTTTGATCCCCGAAACCACATAGAGTCCATCGGTGGATACGATAACATCCACCTCAAAGAAGAGCCAAAAGAGGGCCGCCAATTCTTCCGCAGGCAGCAGCAGTCTCGAAACCGCATGGGCATGATGGATGTGGCGGCGGTTGATGCGCTCCAGGCTTTCACTGTGGGCCACGGTGAGCCTGCCCGAAGGAGCCAGGGTTTTAGCCAGAGCGGTAATCAACCGGGCCGGGTCCTCAAAATGGGGAAACGCACTGTAGACCATACAGCGGTCAAACTGCCGGGGTAACGCGAGGGTTTCTATATCCGCGCAGATCAGGGTAATCCGAGGATCCCGGTGTTTCAGGGCGGCCTGCTCGATCATCCCAGGGGCAATATCCACGCCGGTAATAGCGCTGACCTTCCGTTCCAGATAATAGGGAAACAGGATCCCCGTACCGCAGGCGACATCCAGCACCGAAACCCCTGCTGCTATCCCCGCATGATCGAGAATGACCGCAAGCTTTGCCTCATCATGGGTAGATCCGGCGTCCCATGCCGGAGCCAGGCGGTCAAAAAATGTAATCACCTCATGTTTATCCATTGTTTTCTTACGTACCTCCCTGGTATAACGCGCGTTTGCTCGCGAGCGTCCTGGTTACTCCCCAGGCTCAAACAAAAAACGCCTGAACCTTCTCTAATAAAGAAAAGTTTCAGGCTTCATGCCCTGCATAAGACGGAATCCCTGTTCTACAAACACATACCCAGGTACCCACCGCGGAACGAATCGAGGGCTTCATGCCCTCAACCCTGAATGAACCCTTGACCGGTACCCTGTTTATTGGTTATACCACAGCTCCAGCGGCAGGGTCAAGTACACGCGGAGCGCAGTAGCTCAAACGGAGATTAACCAGATTGATGTCCTCCAGTTTAGTCGCTTCCGATGGTTTAGAAGAAAAAGTAGCGTCGGGCATCAAAGAACCCCCCTAGATCCCCCCCAAAAGCTCAGTCCTGTCAAACTACCTTGCCTATTGGATAGGACCGGCGCATATAAAAAAACGGCGTCCGTCCCGAAAGACAAACGCCGGTTAATCGCATGTACCCGCTCAACGTTAGACGACCTGAACTGGTGCCAGACACCTTTGCGTTCCCATCACCATACCCGAGGCGTAAACGCTGCGGGAGGTTCAACCAGTTTTACCGATTCACCTGCCAATGCCAATACAAAAAGACCCGCGCTCTGAGCATAATCCCGTACATCCGGGTCAACAACGCCTCCCGCCATAGCCCCGAGTAACTTTTTCCCTTTTGTCTCGGCGGGCGGGTATTTCCGTATCAATTCCATCCGTTTCAGATGGCGATCCACGTCTTTTTCTCTATCCAATTCCCGCTTTACTTCTACCGCCATAACATATTCACCATTTGAAAGCAGAATATCTATATCGGTAAGAACACGGTTATGTTCATCAAACAAGGGAATACGTTGATATGCCCGCTGAAGATCGTAGGGATATGCGTTGAATTTTTCCCACAAGCGGGC
>JAISPY010000302.1 GCA_031274565.1 Treponema sp. | reverse complement strand
CCGGAGAGTTCGGTGTCGCGGTTGACGCGGCCATCGCCGAGTGTAAACAGATCGTGATGGACTTTAAGGATGTAAGTTATCTGGCCTCCGCCGGGCTGCGGGTACTCATTTCCGCTCAGAAACAGCTAAAAGCCCTCCAGGGTTCCCTTTCCCTGCGCAATGTCCGGGAAGATGTTTTTGAGGTTTTTGAGATTACCGGATTGGACGATGTCTTTGATATCCAAAAATGAGTCAGGGGAAGCTGTTGAGGGACGATCTTTAGTTTCCAATGATGTTTTTTTAGGCGGGTTGGTATACAAGTATTTATTCCCTTCGATAGTGGCGATGGTGGGTACGCGGATAAGTTCCTGTATCAACGGGCTGATCCTCGGTCGTACCCTGGGGGGTACCGGGCTGGGGGTCATATCCCTGGTAACCCCCGTCACCCTGGTTTATTTTTCCATCGGTTCCCTTGTCGGGGTGGGGGCGTCCATTGTGTCCGGCATTGCCCTGGGCAGGGGCGACCGGGAACGTTGCGCCCGGGTGTATACCCTTTCCTATATTGTCATGGGGGCGGTGGCCGTGGTCCTGACCGTGGCGGGGATGCTCAACCTGGACCGGATTGTCCGTTTTCTCGGGGCGGACGCGGAATATTTTGAGTATACCCGGGATTTTGTCCGGTATTATATCATGGGAGGGGCCGGAATCCTCCTGCTCTACATCCCCATAAACTATCTGCGGATCGCCGGAAAACCTAATCACGCGATGATCATGTTGCTTTTGATGAGTTTTCTGGAGATTGTCGGCCTTTGGGTTTTTGTGATCCTCCTGGATATGGGGCCCGGGGGAACCGCTATCGCCTGGGTTATTGGTTCGGCCCTTACCTGTTTTGTCAGTATAGGTTTTCTGCGGGGCAAAGATTCGCCCTTTGCGCTGCAAAAACCCGGCCCGGCGCTTAGGGATATCTCCTCCCTTGTATCCTCCGGAAGCCCCTCGGCGGCAAACAACGTCTGCCGGGCGATTCAGAGCCTCTCCATGAACCTCCTCTTTGTCAGGATGGGGATGGGGATGTACCTTCCCTGTTATACCCTGGTAACCACCGGGGCGGATTTTATTTTGGCGGTTATTCTGGGAATTTCCCAGGCGGCCCTGCCCCTGGTGGGTATCTCCTTTGGGGAAAGGGATTTCCGCAGCATCCGTATTATCCTGAAAAAGGCCATGGGTTGGGGGAATCTGATCATCGGCGTCATGGCAATACTGATCGTCCTGATTCGCAACCGGATTGGCCTTTTTTTTGGGGTGGAGGACGAAGAGGTCCTCAGAAACACCGGTATCGGCATGTTATTTTTTGCCTTCAGCATCAACTTCGCCTTTATTAACAACGTGATGATGAACTACTTTAACGCGATCCGGCGGGTCCTGATCGCCAACATAATCGTCATCTCCCGGCTGGTGCTGTTTATGATTATCCCCGCCTACGCGCTTTTTCCCCGGGTGAATATTTACGCGGTCTGGATAAGCCTGATCCTGACCGAGATCTTTACCCTGGGCTTGACTTTCCTCTTCGTCACCCTGATCCACCGGCGGAATCCCCGGCTTTCCCGCTACCTGCTGCTGGATGACGCCCTGGTGGAAAACAGCAGGGTGATTGATTTTTCCGTGCAAAACACCATCGAAGACGTTACCTTTGCCTCCGGTAAGATCAGCGATTTCTGTGAAGAAAACGAGATTCCGATAAAAAAAATAACCCAGATTGGCCTTGCCATTGAGGAAATGCTGTTGATGATCAACGAATTTTCCCACCGGGAGGGAAAAACCGCCTATACGGATGTGCGGATGATGATCACCCCGGAGAATATCGTGATGCGGATCCGGAACGCGGGGAGGTATTTTAATCCGGTAAAGTATTACTATGAAAACAAGGATACCGAAGCCGGGTTTGACCGTACCCTGGGTATCGGGATTATTCTCAAGATGGCCCGGGATGTTAAGTACCGGGAGACCTTTGGGGTGAATAATTTGATTATAACCATCTAACGAACCGCGGGTAAGGCGAAAAGGGCCGGTGAGCATATGGAGATATTCGAGAAAAGAGATGGGGATAAGTTTTTTTGGTCGGTAACGGGGAAACTTGACACTATTACGTCGAATGTGCTGCGGGAGAAATTTGACCAGGTAAAGGATACGGTAAGGTATCTGGCCCTCGATTTGTCCGAGGTGAAGTACATTTCCAGCGCGGGACTGCGGGTCCTTTTGATCATAATGAAGGGGATTAAGGCGGCGGGCGGCAAATTTTCCATCGCAAAGATCAGCGACGCGGTTCGGGATGTCTTTAGCGTGGCCGGTTTTTTGGGTATAATCATGCAGGAGGAACAATCGGTTATCCTCGTCAAGGAAAAAAACGGCGCCAGCGCAACGCTGACCCTTGCGGGTCTGATGGGTTTAAAAGAGGGTATGGCCCTGAACAGCAAACTGGAAGAACTGGAAAATGCGGGGTTTACCCACTTTTTTCTTGAAATGGCTAACACAAAAACCAAAACGCCGGAATTCCTTGCGGTACTGCGGGAAATTCAAAGGCGCATAAGCCAAAAGGGGAAGCTCACCTGTTATTTTTCCTGAAGGAAAAATAACAGGGTATATTATAAATAAGGAAGGAAGGGGAGAGGTGACCATATACAACAAGAAAGGCGATTCCCTGGAACTCACCATCCGTCCGGCCCGCTCCGATGAGGCGCCTCAGCTGATAATATTATTGAAAAAACAGTACGGTACCTGTTATTACGATGCCATGTACGATGAGGAAGCAGTACGCCATGCCCTGGAAACCGCTTCCCTGCGGGTCGTTGTGGCGGAACTTGCGGAGGGCGGCATCATAGGGATAATCGGCGCCAATTCAGTGAATCCTTTTCCCGGCAGCCTGGTTTTTACCATGCTGGTCATAGATATCCGTTTCCGCGGTTTTGGACTGGGGAAAAGGTTATCCCGGTTCCTCATGGATCTGATTCCCCCGGATGCCTACACCTGTATCTACGGCCACATCATAACCCTGGATGCCCTCAGTCAAACCACCCATTATAGGTTCGGTTACCGGATGGCAGGGCTGCTCTTGAATTGTTATATCTACGACAGGGAAGCTGAATACATGGCCGGTTTGCCCCTCCCCTTTAAGGACAGCCTCATGGTGGCCTGTCTCCCCCAAAGGAAAATGGATGCGGGGACCCTCTATGCGGCTTCCCCCCACGGGGTGTATATTGAGGCGGTGTATCAAGAGTTGAGGGTGGGGTATACCCTCACTATCCCGGGAGAAGTAAACCCCACGGCGTTCCGCACCGGTTATACCTTTCATCAGGATGAAAACCACTATTATGGAGAACTCTTTGTACAGGAAGCGGGGTTTGATTTTTCCGTGATCCTGGACCGGCTATTGGGGCAATACGCCGCTTCCGGGCAGACCATTAACGCCTTTGTTAATCTGAATGATCCCGCATGTCCCTACGGGGTTTCGGTTTTGGAAAAACAGGGCTTTTTCTTTACCGGGGTTCAACCCTTATCCGGGGATTATGAGTACCTGATCCTGCATTATTCCCGGGATCTTGAGGTCCCCTTTGAGCAAATCGCGGTGATTCCGGAATTTCTGGAACGGTTTAACTATATACAGGCACAATATAAGGAGGCGCGGCATGTCAGGAAAGATTAGAACCAAAGTTTTAAGGGTGATCCTCTCCACATCCCTGGGGGCCCTGGTACTTTTGAGCGTTACCGTTATGGTAAGTATCTTTAATATCCGTAATACCACCCTGGCGCAAAGCGACCAGTTGGGGGCTGAGGCGGCCCGGAGCAGCCAGGTCGCTTTGGAGGCTCAGGTGCGGCAGCAGATCATCAGCCTTGCCGAGGATAAGGCTGCCCTGGCGGATGAAAAACTTACGACCATCCAGAATCAGACTAAGATGGTGGCTGATATCGCATCCCATATTTTTACCTACAGGGCACAGTACAGCCCCCGGCGTATTGATTATTTGCAGGTCGGCCAGGAGGGAACCGTACCCCATCTGAGCAGCGCTCCGGGGTTCTCCCTGCCGGAGTTTCGGAATGAAGTCTACCTGGCGGCCAATGTTTCGGATATGTTGCGGCAAATGATGGTTGTGGATATCGGGATTATGGGAAGTTATATCGGTACTGAGGACGGTTATTCCATCGTCGTGGAAAGGGATGCCTACCCAAACGAAACCGATTACGATGCCCGGACCAGGGGCTGGTATAAGGGCGCCAGAGACGCGGGGGGGATCTTCTGGACCGATATTTTTACCGATGCCGTAAGTAAGCAAGCCGCCATATCCTGCGCCATGCCCTTTTACGATCTCTCCGGGGGAAGGCGGGTATTTAAGGGTGTGGCGGGAAACGGGACCCTTTTATCGGCAAGCGTGAATAAAATTATCGATTCCACCAAAATAGGCGAGACGGGATACGCTTTTGTGCTCAATGCCAAAGGGCAGGTGATCTTCACCCCCAAAAGCGCGGATATGATAACCGACGAAGCGGGTAATATCATCGGAGAGGACTATCTGAACAGCACTAATCCCGCAATCCGGGAGCTTGCGCAGCGGATGTTAAGCCGGGAAAGCGGCATCATGGA
>JAISPY010000171.1 GCA_031274565.1 Treponema sp. | reverse complement strand
AAGGGTTTTTCCGTACCAGGGACGCAGATATCCCCAGGGGGGGGAAGGCCCGTGTCAATCACCCGGACCCACTGCTTACCCTCTAGGGGCTTACAGACCGTAAAGGAAACCGATGTTTCGCTGGCGTTGAACATGATAAAGCAATCATTATCATCCCGGTCCGCCAGGATATCCGCTTTGCTGCCGTCCATCCGCAGGGCCAGACAGGTTCCTATGGTGTCCCAATCAGGAATTGCGCCTTTTTCGTCGAACCAGCTTATATCCGGGATGGCGTTGTAGTCCCCGTCTCTGCCCGTGTAGAACTCAGGGCGCATGAACCCCGGATGCCGCCGGCGGAAGGCGATCATTTCCTTGACAAACCGGAAAAGCCCGGAGTTCTTTGCCAAGAGGGACCAGTCATACCAGGAGATTTCGTTGTCCTGACAATAGGCGTTGTTGTTTCCCCGTTGGGTGCGTCCCATTTCATCTCCCCCCAGGATCATGGGGGTCCCCTGGGAAACCATCAAGGTAGCGATGTAATTCTTCATGAGCCGTTCCCGGAGCGTTTCGATCCGGGGATTACATGAAGGGCCTTCAAAGCCATAGTTGGCGCTGTAATTCGTGTCATTGCCGTCCCGGTTCTGCTCAGCGTTTTCCTCGTTATGCTTGACCGCATAGGATACCAGGTCCTTGAGGGTGAAGCCGTCATGGCTGGTGATGAAGTTGATCGAATGAAAGGGCTTTCTCCCATCCCGCAGGTACAGGTCTGAACTGCCGGCGAGCCGGGTGGCTAAGTGCCGGGTTTGATGGGGATCTCCCCGCCAGTATTTCCGCACCTCATCCCGGTAGCGGTCGTTCCATTCTGCCCAACGGCCGCCGGGGAACCAGCCCACTTGGTAGGCCCCGCCTGCGTCCCAGGCTTCGGCGATGATCTTGGTATGCCGTAGCACCGGATCTTCGGCGATCCGTTCCAGTACCGGGGGATTTTCCATGAGTCTTCCCGCCTGATCCCGGCCCAGGATGGAACCGAGGTCAAACCGAAAGCCATCTACGTGCATCTCCATGACCCAGTAGCGGAGACAGTCGATGATGAAGGTCCGCACCACTGGATTGTTACACTTGACCGTATTGCCGCAGCCGGAATAGTTCTTATAGTACCGCTGATTTTCGTCCAAGATATAGTAGATCCGGTTATCCAAGCCACGAAAGGAGAAGGTGGGTCCCTGCTCATTCCCCTCGGCGGTATGGTTAAACACGATGTCCAAGATCACCTCCAGCCCTGCCTTATGCAGTTCCCGGACCATTTCTTTGAATTCCCGTACGGATCCTCCCAGGCTTGTATCCGAAGCATAAGAGCCCTTGGGGGCAAAGAAGGCCACGGTGGAATAGCCCCAATAATTCACCAGCGGTTTCCCGGTACGGGGGTTTAGCCGGGTGTGTTCCCGTTCATGGAATTCCTGGATGGGAAGGAATTCCAGGCTGGTAACGCCCAGTTCCTTGAAAAAGGGGATCTTTTCGATCACCCCCCGGTATGTACCGGGATGTTTCACCTGGGAATCCGGGTGCTTGGTCAGGCCCCGGACGTGGGTTTCGTAGAGTACGCTGAATCGCAGGGGATAGTTGAGGGGTCGGTCTTCCTGCCAGTCAAAGGCATCATCGATCACCACGCAGCGGGGTTTACTGGGGAGGTCATCGATGGTGGAAAAAGAGCTATCCCCCAGCGGGTTTTGGGGATCGTACCCCATCGAGGATCGCAGGTCCCAGTTCCGTAAGCTGGTTAGGGCCTTGGCATAGGGATCGAGCAGGAGTTTATGGGGATTGAACCGCAGGCCCTTTTCCGGGATATACGGTCCGTCCACCTGATAGAGGTAGAGCGCCCCGGATCTAAGGCCCGGGATATGGCAATGCCACATATCGCCCGTGCGGTTTCGTTGGGGATCCAGTTTCAGTTTCTGGTAGGCGCTGTCAGGCTCCGAGGAGGCAAAGAGCACCAAGGTAACGGAACTGGCATTCCGAGAAAAAAGAGAAAAGTTCACCCCCTGGCCGGTCAATGAGGCTCCCACCGGCAGGGCCTTTCCGGGTTCTAGGATACAAGACTCAAAAGCCATAAGCACACCTCCTTATCCACCATGAGCAGCCGCGTTTTGAGGGGGCAATAGGAAAAAGCCTCATCACTGCAGGCGCGGCGCTTATCATAAGTACCGTTTGGGTTCTCCCCCCTGGACGATAGCGTACAATTCAATGTATTTCTTAACGGTACTGGCCGCGATCTTCCCCAAGAGCACCTCTTCCACCTGGAACAGGCCCACTTCACTGGACATGGCTATCTCAATGCGGATAGACTGCTCCTGTCCCTGGGAAATGCGGACTTCTTCGATGGAATTGGCGGAGTATTTATGGATGTCCCCCACCTTGGGCGAGCCTGAGAGGGCCATGGGAATCCGCGCCCGGCCCTTGGTCATGTCACAGCCATCGGCGACGAGCAGGATCCCCGCTTCCAAAGAATGAATGACCCGGTTGCCCATATGTCCGCTGATGCCTTCCAGGGCCAAGGAGCGGACCGTAACCTGTTTCTGGATATCTCCGGCATACACCTGCCGTAAGAGCCTATCCAAGATAGGGTATGCCATATACGCGCTGTGGATTTCATGGTCCTGACGGCTCAGGGACATGCCAATATCGTGGAGAAACGCGGCCATGAGGACCCCGATGAGGCTGTCCTCGAAGCTTCCACATTCTTCCGTTTCCAGGCTGGTTTTAATCTTCGCTTCCCGGAGCAGATCCAACATGATAAGCCCGTTGAGCGCCACGGTACGCATGTGTACCGGCCCATGATCATTATAACCCAGCCGTTTGATGGAAACCGTATTGGCATATTCTTGGATAGCCTGGACTTCCTGGTCTTCAATAATACACTTCCCGGCGCTGAGGGCCTTTCCTGAAAGGTTTAAACCCTTGAGCATATCCATGAGTTTAGTATCTAAGGCTATTTCTTTTGGTGAACGCATCATCTTCCTCCTCTAGCAGTGCAGCATCCCTTCCCCGCCGGTAACCGGGACCGTTTGGCCGGTTTCATATTCCTCATTCCACGGTCTTCCTCCTGGTACGGTTCCAGCATTACCGTGGTATATCTTTTGGTACTCATCCTGTCCCAACCAGGATCGCCGATTGGCTCATAGTATACTGCATCCTAGCAAACTTAACCTAGGTAGGGCTAGCCAGGGCCGGCGCATATAAACAAAAGAGTCCGCGAATGACGCGAATTAACGCGAATTAGGGAATGACCACAGGGCTTAATTCGCAAAAATGAGCGGGTATAATGATAAAAAATCCACCGATTACGCGGATGTAACGGATTTTAGCGCGCGATTCCTTCTTAATCCGTGTAATTCGTGGACAAAAATTGTTATGTGCCCTCGCCCTGTCGGGCTAGCGGCTACTCCTAAGCCTTACCAGGGCTACTCGGTTATCCCATGAGCCCATTTCAAAATTTGACCTTTTGAAATCGCCTCCGATAAGTAGAGTATGCGTAACCTTGGAGCTTTCGTGCTGGTCTCCCTGGCCCTGGCGGGCGCTCAGGGGTATGGTCAGGATACACCCCTGGACCGGCCAGCCCTCCCTGAAACCTTCCTCCGCAATCGGGATTTATCCATAACCCAGGAGGACCTCCGGATCGAACAGGGGGCGGATGGGGGATTTCACCTGTTTATACGGAAAAAACCGGGGATCGCCTCGGTGCTGCTCACCGAAACCACCCGGGATCCGGCCCTGCGGGAACCGAACTATGCCTACCGTACCCCGGACTGGAATCCGGTGAACGGCGACGAAATCAGGCTCATCAACGAGGTTCCCATCACCAAGACGAGCCGGGTCTGGTCCCTCATTGATTCCACACCGGAAAACCATCCTGAATTGGGGGAAGTCTTTCATATCTATATTCCCTATATCCTCTATTACGGCTACGAATACACCCGGCATGGGGAAATTTATGTACAGGATGGGACCTATTTCAACATCCGCAGCTTTGCCCTGCCCTATGCGGATTACCGCGGGGAGTTCCTGGATAATCCCTTCATTCTGGAGGTCGTCCAAAAGCCCCTGGAAGGCCCTCCGGACCGAAACTATATGCGGGAGACGATCAATGCCTTTGCGGAAATCATTACCACCACCCAGGGGGATCTGCTCTGGTCCCGGGAACCGGAGGATATTGTTGATAAGATTCGCGGGATCCTGGAAAAAGAACGGCGGAAAGCCCTGGATGTGGTCATCTGCCTGGATACCACCGGCAGTATGCGGAATGATATTACGGCGATTAAACGTTCGGTCCCGACGCTGCTGCAGGGAATGGCTGCGGAATTCTCCGCATTTCGGGTGGGCATGGTGCTGTATGAAGATTATACCCGGTCGCTCTATCTCACCAAGCGCATTCCCTTTACTCGAGATATAGAAACTTTTAAAAAATCCTTACAAGCGGTTCAGGTTGGCGAAGGAGGGGATATTCCCGAAGCGGTGTACGAGGCCCTGTACGAGGGGATAACCGGGTTTTCCTGGGAAGCAGAAGCGAAGATCATCATCCTCATTGGGGACGCCCCGCCCCATCCGCGGCCTAAGGGGAAGATACACAAGGACCTGGTATTTCAGGCTGCCGCTGAAAAGCACATCAAGATACACGCGATCATCCTCCCCCAGTAGCCGGATACCCCTGCGGGATGGAAAGTGCGCTGAGCATACTGCGCCGCGGGTATGCGCCTCCCCCAAGGCGTACCAGCCGAATCAGTGCACGCTCACTTGAGCACAATGTTTCCGTATGAGGGTCGTGAAAACCGGGCCGTACTTTTCCATCTTTACCTGTCCTACCCCGGAAACCGTGAGAAATTGTTCCCGGGTCAGGGGCTTTTTCCGGCACATATCCCGCAGCGTGGCGTCAGAAAAGATAATATACGCAGGCATCCGGGCTTCCTGGGCCAGTTGGTCCCGCAAGGCCTTCAGTTTAGCAAAAAGCTCCTCATCAAACGCCGCGCTCGTAACCGGCGCGGTGGTATGCGGGGGCCTTGCTTTCTCCAGCATCATGGAGAGGGGCTTCTGCTCAAAGATGATCTCTCCGGACCGGGAAGCGGGACAGAGCACCGGATACGTATCCCCTTCCAGAGCCAGGTATTCCTGGGAGACGAGATAATCCAGGATGGTCCTGATACGGTGGACATCCATATCCGCCATGATGCCATACGTGCTGAGGGTATCCAGGCCCTGGCTCAGGAGTTTCTGGTTTTTGCTTCCCCGGAGTATATCAATGACCATGGTCTTACCAAAACGCTTACCCCGCTGTTCAAGGCGGTACACACAGGAAATGATCTTCTGCGCCGGAAGACGTATATCCATAGACTCAAACCGGGTGGTGCAGTTAGAACAGTTCCCGCAGTAGTGGGGCGGCGCATCCCCAAAATAGGCAAGCAACCGGGCGCGCAGGCAATCCGTGGCAGTGGCATAGTAGGTTATGGCTTTAAGCAGTTCCAGGTTATGGCTGACTATGGCGGGATCCCGCAGCGGCTCATCATGCTGGGGAGTGGTGATGAGGAAGGTGTTGATCCGTATATCCTGGGGGCTGTAAAAGAGGATGCAATCCGCAGGCCCCCCATCCCGGCCTGCCCGACCCGCTTCCTGGTAATAACTTTCAATGTTCTTGGGCAGGTTGTAATGAATCACAAAAGATACATTGGACTTGTCGATCCCCATGCCAAAGGCGTTGGTGGCCACCATGAGGGACTTCCTATCATAGATAAAATCATCCTGATTGTGCTGTCGTTCCTGGTCATCCAGACCCGCATGATACCGAGTCGCTGCATACCCCGCATCCTTAAGGGTATCGCAGAGTTCTTCCACGGTTTTCCGGGTGGAACAGTAGAGAATACCGCTCTTGTCTGGATGACTTTTGAGGTACTCAAGCAGCGCCTGTGTCTTATCCCGGGACCGGGGAAGAGTTTGCACCGCAAAATAGAGGTTCTCCCGGTCAAAGCCCGTGGTGAGCACATAGGGGTTTTCCATCGGTAAGATGCGGAGGATGTCGTTTTTTACCGTGTCCGTAGCCGTGGCGGTAAAGGCCGCGGTGAGGGGCCGTTCGGCAAGGGCCTGAATAAATTCGCTGATTAAAAGATAGCTGGGACGGAAATCATGGCCCCACTGGGAAATACAGTGCGCCTCGTCAATCACCACCATAGCTATGCCCACCTGATCCCCCAGATGGCGTATGTCATCCCGTTTGAGTCCCTCCGGGGCGATGTAGAGGATCTTATAGGCTCCCCGCACCGCACGGCTTATGGTCTCGTGGTATTCCCCGAGCGTAAGGGAACTGTTCAGATAGGCCCCGGGGATATCCCCATCCTGGAGAGCGTTCACCTGATCCTTCATGAGGGAAATCAAAGGAGAAATGACCAGCGTAAGCCCTTTCAGCATCAGGGCGGGCACCTGGTAACAGAGGGACTTCCCTGCCCCGGTGGGCATCACCGCTAAGACATCCCGTCCTGAAAGGAGGGCGGTGATGACCTCCTCCTGTCCTCGCCGGAATTGGGTAAATCCAAAATAGGTCTTGAGGATGCGATGTATATCCTTTTCCATTACGCTGAGTATACATCCTCCAGGGAAAAGGGAGAAGAGGGCATAGCCCAGGCACAGCGATTTTACTTTTACAAAAATATCTGATAAAATGTCCCCATGAGCAGGGGAATATGAGCGGCGGAACTGTGCCGGTTTGAGGAAACAGGAAAGCGGGTCGGGGAAAACCCGATATGGAAGCGGCGGGAAGGTTTCAATTTGACCTATGAATTCGCCGACGCGGTAAAGAGCGCCTTCGGGCTGTTTTTCTTCCAGCATCTGTCAATGCTGAGCTATCAGGATTCGCTAGACCGGGGAAACCAGCGGAAGAACGCGGAAAACATCCTGAACGTGAGGGAAATACCGTGTAACAACCAGATAACGAGGCT
>JAISPY010000127.1 GCA_031274565.1 Treponema sp. | reverse complement strand
AAGGTGCCGCGGCCCTGGGTTACGGAACTGAGGGCGGTCATAAAACCGAACATCTTAGCCATCGGCGCAAGGGCCTTTACCTGGTCACTGGAAGTCTTGGAGTCCATGCTTAGAATCTGCCCTCCCCGCTGCGTTACGAGGCTTATAACCTCCCCCACGAATTCCTTGGGGGTGATAAGATCCACTGCCATGATAGGTTCCAGGAGTATGGGAGCAGCGGCCCGACATGCTTCGTCAAAGCCCAAGCTGGCGCAGGCTTCAAAGGCAAATTCCGTGCCGGTGAGTTCCGAATAGCCTATATCGAACAGGTGTACCCCCACGTCGATGCAGGGGTACCCCAGGACGATCCCCCCGGCCAAGGCGCCCCGGATGCCCCGTTCTATCGCGTCAAAGATCAGCGGGGGAATATCCCGGTTTTTGACTTCGCAGGTATACTGGTTTCCCGTGCCCCGTTCTCGGGGGCTCACCCGGAGCTTGAGGGAGGCCGCGTTCTCCTTGCCCGCGATGATGCGAGAGAACTGTTCGTTCCGTTCCACCGTCCGGCTCACCGATTCCCGATAGGTAACTTGGGGATTTCCCACCTTGGCGCCTACCCGGTATTCCTTGAGGATCCGGGTAACCAGCACATCCAGGTGCAGTTCCCCCATGCCGGAGATGATGAGCTGGCCGGTTTCCACGTTTTCTTTGATGGTAAAGGTGGGATCTTCTTTGGAGAGCAGGGCCAGAATCTCCTTGAGTTTTTCCTGTTCTGACAAGGTCTTAGGTTCAATGGACACCGAAATGACCGGCTCAGGGAACGCCATCTTTTCCAGCATCACCGGCCAGCTTTCGTTTCCGATGGTATCTCCGGTCTGGGCCAGCTTCATCCCGATAATGACCCCGATGTCCCCGGCGCTGAGGCTTTCCAGGGGCTCGGATTTGTTGGAATGCATCCTGAGGATCCGGTTGGCCCGTTCCCGCTTCCGTTTTCCTATATTAAACACGACGCTTCCCGGTTTGATGGACCCCGAATACATCCGTACATAACAGAGGCTCCCTGCTTCCCGATCATGCTGAATCTTGAAGACCAAGCCCAGGGAGAGCCCTGCGGGATCGCAGGGAACCGGGACTTCCACTTCCGTATTTTTTTTTATCTGATGCCCAGTTGCGGGGATTCGTTCATCCGGCGCAGGCAGATAGTCAACTACCGCGTCAATCAGGGGCTGCACCCCCATATTGCGGCGGGAGGCCCCGGCCAAAACCGGAAACAGGGACCGGTCCAAGACCGCCTTGCGTAATTCCGTTCTGATGAGTTCCGGGCTGATTGCCTCCCCCGCGAGGTACCGCTCGGTTACCAGGTCCGAAAAGCCGGACAGGGCATCGATGAGTTTTTCCCGCCATTCCCCGGCAAGCGCTTCCCGATCTGCCGGGATAGGCGCAAAGCTCATCTGTTCCCCATCGGTGGCGGCATCCCAGCGGATTTCCCGCATGGCTATGAGGTCGATGACCCCTTCAAAGCCCCCTTCCTTGCCCAGGGGAATCTGCAGGGCCACGGGGGCAACCCCGAGTTTTGCCTTAATATCCTCCAGGACCTGAAAAAAGTCAGCTCCCACCCGGTCCATCTTGTTCACGTACCCGATGCAGGGTACCTTATAGTGTTCCGCCTGATGCCATACCGTCTCGGTCTGGGGTTCTACCCCTCGGACCGCATCGAAGATCGCCACCGCCCCGTCCAAGACCCGGAGGGATCGCTCCACTTCCGCGGTAAAATCCACATGTCCCGGAGTATCGATGATATTGATCTGAAAATCTTTCCAATAAATCGTGGTAGCCGCGCTCTGAATGGTGATACCCCGTTCCTGTTCCTGTTCCATCCAATCCATGATGGCTTCACCGTCGTCAACTTCGCCTATTTTATGGCTTTTCCCGGCATAATAGAGGATTCGCTCGGTGGTCGTGGTCTTTCCAGCATCAATATGGGCCATGATGCCGATGTTACGCATTGATCTAAGCATAGGAATTACTATAAAATACCCTCCGTAAAAAAACAATCTGATAACCCCTGGTAATCGGAGAAACGCAGCGCATTCATTTTTTTCCGCAGGGTGCTTTGGAGGGACGTAGAAAAGTCCCTCCAAGCGCGCTTGCCCTAGGCTCAGGGCGAGCGCACATACAAATTTTTGTCCACGAATTACGCGAATTACACGGATTTAAGAAGGAATCACGCGCTACAATCCGTTACATCAGCGTAATCGGTGGATTTTTTATCTTTATACCCGCTCATTTTTGCGAATTAAGAACGGTGGTCATATCCATAATTCGCGTTAATTCGCGTCATTCGCGGACGCTTTTGTTTATATGCGCCGGCCCTGGCCCTAGGCTTGATCTTTTATGCTCCCTTCCCCACACTAAGGTATATGCAGAATACGAGCGCGGCCTTTAAGGGCTTATATGATATCGTTGTACGGCTCAGGTCTCCGGGGGGCTGCCCCTGGGATCGGGAGCAGAGTCCCCGCAGCCTCCGGGGGGACCTTATTGAAGAAACCTATGAATGTGTAGAGGCCATTGATGAAGGAGCCCCTGAGCATGTTAAGGAGGAACTAGGGGACCTCTTTCTCTTGGTAACCATGCTTTCCTATATGCACCAGGAGCAGGGGCTTTTTTCAGTGGCTGAAGCGCTCGCCGGGGTCTCGGAGAAACTCATCCGCCGGCATCCCCATGTCTTTGGGGACCTCCAGGTTACGGATAGTCAGCAGGTTCTGGATAATTGGGCGCGGATCAAGGTAGAGCAAGAGGGCCGGAACCCTAAAGATTCCCGCTTGGATCAGGTTTCCCAGGCCCTGCCCCCTCTGGACCGGGCCTATAAACTCCAAAAGCAGGCCGCCAAAGCGGGTTTTGACTGGCCGAGCCTTGATCCGGTGGTTCGTAAGGTTGAGGAAGAACTGGGGGAAGTAACCCAAGCGCTTGCTTCCCCAGGCCAGGGAACTGATGCTGCGGTCCGGGACGCGGTGGAAGCGGAACTAGGGGACCTCCTCTTTTCCGTGGTGAATCTCTGCCGGTTTTTGCAGGTGGAGCCTTCGGTGGCGCTGCAGCGGACCAATGCCACCTTTACCAAACGGTTCAAGCATGTGGAAAAAAGGATGCGTGAGACCGCTCAGGAGATGCGCCGGGAGAACCTGGCCGATATGGAAGGGTTTTGGGAAGAGGCAAAGAAACAAGCCCCAGGGCGTTGGCCTTCGTAAACCGGTATTGACCAAGGGTACGGAGAACCAGGTACAGACCATCAGGAGAGCTCTTAGCCGCGCTGCAGATAAACGGGTTGTTCCTGCGGCAAGCCTGTAGCCACTTAGGAAAAAAAAGGAATTTTTTCATGGGGAAGATCGCGTCTTTGGTAGTTTTAGGCTTAGGTTCCAATAAGGGAGATTCCCGGCGTATCCTGGAAGCGGCGCTCTGCGCCTTGGAAGGGGTCCTTGAGGACCTGCGAAGGGCTTCTCTGTTTGAGACCGAACCCCTCCATGTACTGGATCAGCGGCGTTTCCTCAACACCGCCGCGGCCGGGTATTACCCCTCAAGCCCTCGGGACTTGCTCAGGACCATCCATGCCCTGGAAGCATCCTTTGGCCGGGATAGGACCCAGGAACGGCGCTGGGGAGAACGTACCCTGGATATCGATATCCTCCTCTTTGGGGACCTGCTTATCGAAGCGCCTCCGGACTTGGAAATCCCCCATCCCCGGCTTGCGGAGCGGGCCTTTGCCTTAGCGCCCCTCTTGGAACTGGTCCCTACGGCCATAGACCCGCGCACCCGGGTCCCCTATCAAACTATCCTGGACAGCCTGCCTTCCCAGGGTATTTACTCCCTATGAACTAACGGTATATACTTGCCGGTACATGGATACCACGTTTTCCTCAGAACAGCGCGGGGCCCGCACCTTTAGATTAAACGATTTTGAAGGCCCCTTGGATCTGTTGCTCTTCTTAATCAAAAAAAATGAAATTAATGTGTATGATATCCCGATTGCACAAATTACCACCCAATATGTGCAGTATGTACGCTATGCTGCGGCCCTTGACCTGGAGGACATAACCGAGTTTCAGGTCATGGCCGCCACCTTGGTCTATATCAAGAGCCGTATGCTCCTGCCCGTGGAAATGAACTTGGAGGAAGACCTGGAGGATCCCCGGCAAGAGCTGGTGGACAAGCTCATTGAATACCAGAAATTCAAGAAGCTCTCGGAACTCATGGAGGTCAAGGAACGGGAAAGCGAATGGCGTATCGAGCGAAAAAAAGTACCGCAGCCCTTACCCGGCGCGGCGGAGGAACTCTGGGATACGCTCAATATTTGGGATTTACTCAAAACCTTTTCCTCCCTCATGGCGAACCTCTCCGGGGAACGGATCATCGATCTCTATGAAGAGGTATCGGTGAACGAGAAACTCACCCTGATGACCGAGCTCTTGGAAGCCCGGGGGGAATGTACCTTTACGGACCTGCTGGTTCGTAAGGGTTCGCTGATGGATATGGTATGCGCGTTTCTGGCGATTTTGGAGGCGGTGAAGATCCGGCTCACGGTGATAGTGCAAAACCGCATGTTCGGGGATATTCTGATCCGGCCTGGACAGCATTTCCAGGAAACGGTGGAAGAAGCGGAAACAATAGCGCAACGGGAGTTTTGATTGGAGCAGGATATCGTAGAGCAAGAAACCGTGGAGAAAGAGATCGCCCTCATTGAGGCGATTTTGTACCTTGAAGCGGATCCGCTGGATGAGGCGGGCCTCTCCCGTATTTCCGGGCTTACCAAGGATGCGGTGGGGCAGGCCCTGGCGTCCTTGGAAAATCGCTATGCCCAGGACGCCTGCGGAGTGGAATTGATTCGTATCGGTGGGGGGATCATGATCTCCCCGAAAAAGGAATATTGGGAAAACCTCAAGGAACGGTACGGCAAGAAAAACGAGTCCCGGCTCTCCCGGGCAGCCCTGGAGACCCTCTCCATCATCGCCTATTCACAGCCCATTACGCGGAGCGAGATCGAGGCGATTCGGGGGGTTCAGGCGGATACCATGATACGGCTCCTGGCGGAGCGGGAACTTATCCGGGAAGTGGGAAAAAAGGACGTGCCGGGAAAACCCTTGCAGTATGGGACCACTAAAACATTCCTAAAACTATTCCGATTGGAAAGTATCGCGGACTTGCCCAAACTCGATGAACAAGAGGAGGATCGTTTTGCGTTGGAACAACCCGAATCCCCCTGAAACCGGGAAAAGCCTTCGCCTGCAGGTCTACCTGGCCCACGCGGGGGTAGCCTCCCGCCGGGCTGCGGAGAAGCTCATCAGCGCGGGCCGGGTTTCAGTAAACGGCTCGGTAGTTTCGGTCTTGGGAACCCAGGTGCTTCCCACCGATGAGGTCCGGGTCGACGGCGTACTCGTGCGGCCCGAGAGCCGCTTGTATTATCTGGCGCTTCATAAACCCCCGGGGTATCTCTGCAGCGCCGCGGATCCCCAGGGACGGCCCCTCGCCCGGGAGCTTCTGCCCCCGGAAATCACGGAACGGCTCTACACCGTGGGCCGCCTGGATTACAGGTCTTCAGGACTCATCATCTTCACCAACGACGGGGCCTTTGCCGCGCAGGTGAGCCATCCCTCCGCAGGAGTAGCAAAGGAATACTTGGTGGAAGCCTCTGGCGCTATCCCCGATCAGGTGGCGGAGGAGTTTGTCCGGGGGGTTCTGGTGGAAGGGGTGCGGTACCGCGCGGAAGCCATAGAACGACTGGGGAACAAATCGCTGCGGATCCTGCTGATTGAAGGAAAGAACCGGGAAATCCGGCGGGTTTTTTCTCACTTTCACCTGCACCCGGTGCGGCTCTGCCGCATACGGATCGGACCGGTACGCTTGGACGCGCTGCAAGCAGGGGAATCCCGGCCGCTTACCTTGCATGAACGGACGGCGCTGGTCCGTTCCTAGCTGATAATACTCTACAAGCAGTCTTCAGAAACCCTAGGGAAATATGGGCTTTTTGTTACTACATGCGGTTTATTCCGGCAATGCAACACGAAGCCGGCCAGCTCTGCGGGCATAGTACGGAGGATAAAAAGTATAACCGGCAGAAAAATACTTGATGTATACTTCGTTTTTTGAACCGCTTTATAATTAGATTTGTTCGGAAACGTTAGTTTCTGAACAACAACCTATAAAAGAGACTGGTGAGGCAACTGAGGACCCGCGCAACAATACCTTGATCTACTGGTCAAGGTATTGTTGCGCGGGTCCTAACCGAGTTACCGAACCAGTCAATTCACTTATTCCGTAAATTTTTTAATACCGCTATGGTGTATATAATCCGCATTGGATACCGGTTTCAGCCATATCGACGCCCCTCTTTTTGGATTAGGGCCTAGGACAATTTTTTCGGCTTTTTCGGGAACCAGCCCCGTTCAACTCTTTTTCGCTGCTGGAATAATTATTTGATACTCCAAAAGCAGCAAAAAGCTATTATGCCCAAGGCAGAGCTGGCAATAATATTATTTACGAATAACGAGGCAACGCATAATAAAAGGCCCGCAACAAGAAATGCCGGCCAAATCTTTGTTCCAAAATGATATTCCCCATAAATGATAAGGGGATGAAATATTCCGATTACGCCAAACGCTATGAGGCCGATTAGTATTCCGCTTATTTCCATGGATGTCTCCCTAGGCAACACTATTGCCTAAAATTAACGTTATTATATTTTATCCGAATCCATGGAATAATAACTATCATTTTTAATTTTTTATTATTTTTTAAATGAAAAAATACATTTTCAAAATCTGGATTGTATATTATATACAATATTTTTTTATCATCTGTATAGAAATGGGTCCTATACTTATTATATAATTTTATCTGTTCACTATAATATTCTTCAAAAAAATTATTATTTTTATAAGCATATATATACATTAATTTTAATGTTCTAATATATGCTTTATTGACTTAATAGGTTGAGCCAAATTGTGCCTAACGTTTTTTAGCTGTATAGCGTATATGGGAGGGATGGAGGTGTAGCCGACTTAGGCGAACGCAAGGCCGAGCCACCGTCAGGCGGTGAAGCGCGGACACAAACGAGAGCGGCCAGTATAAAAATTATTCTTTTACCATTTTCCATATTTCAACCATATTCATAACTTCTCCCAATTCTACCTGTTCTTACCCAAGCCTCTATACACTTCCATGGAAACAGGCTCCAGCCATTCCACGCCGCCTCCGGTTTCCGGGTTGGTATTGA
>JAISPY010000026.1 GCA_031274565.1 Treponema sp. | reverse complement strand
ACGGAGATTCAGCCCGTGGATGGGGACTGGAAGTTTGATTTTGAGGGCTACTACTACGGGTTTGGGACCGCGAAGTCCGGCGGGAAGCGGTGGACCATCCGGAACGGGCTGATGAATGCCCTGGATCGGCTGGGAAGCATCGGCGGAGCCCTGTTGGTACGGTTTGGGAACGGGAACGGGTTCAGTGATGGGGAATTGAGCGATATCAGTGGACGGATTACCCTGTCCGACGGCGGCGCGGGGATCGGCGCTACGGTACGGCTGATAAAACTGGAGCAGCAAGGGTCGATCCTGGTGGCTTCGCCTTTCCTGGAGGTACCGGGCGGAGCCGGAGCCAATGGGACGTATACCATCGAGGGAGTACTGCCGGGGACGTATGTGGTGGAGGCGGAGCTGAGCGGGTATGAGAAGGGGCAGGGAGACATCTTTGCCGCAGAGGGGGGAACCCTCCGGGATAAAGACGTGACCCTGCAGCGGCCCTCTACCATAAGCGGCATGGTAACGAAGAGCGACACGAGCAGCAGCGTGGACGGTCTCATGGTATATCTCACCGGCAAAACCACACCAGGCAACGTAGACGTGTCAGAATCCGTTATGGTTACGAACGGGAGCTACAGCATAAGTGGTCTGCTCCCTGGGACCTATACCATTACCATATCCCTCAGCGGTTACGTTACGGATACACGGACCGTTACGGTGGCAGCTTCGGGTCTTGATGTTACCCAAAACCTGGCCTTGCAGCGGCTCTCTACCATAAGCGGCACGGTAACGCTGATCGGCGGCGGCCCCGGCGCCCTAAGCCAGGCCAAGGTAACGCTCTCCGGCACACCGACAGGCGGCTCAGCCATGTCGAAGGAGGTTTCTCCCAACGGGACCGGGGACTATGTCATAAGCGATCTGCTCCCCGGAATCTATACGATTACTGGGTCTCTGGATGGTTACGGTACCAATACGATTAACACCGTTACGGTGGATACTACGGGCGATGATGTTACCGGTAAAAACCTGACCTTAACTCGGCAGACCTACACCGTAACCTTTAATCTCAATAACGGCAGCGGAAACCTCCAAGACCAAAGCAAACTCTACGGAGAGGACATCTCCCTGCCCGACTGGGGGAATGACATAACCGCCGCCCCAACTCCCGGGGAGGACTTGATCGGCTGGAATGACGGTTCAGGAGACTACGCGCCCGGGGACTCCTATACCGTAGCCGGTAACGTAACGTTGACGGCCCAGTGGGGTCCTTTCACCAGCGCTCAGGCTGTTGAAGACTACCTAGATTCCACAGGTACTGCTGGTACTATTACTGCTCCCATCCCCTTAACGGTGGAGATCCTCAGCAGCGAGTGGGGACATCTACTAACTACGCTGGGAAACGAGATGGAGTACGTGGCCCTGGACCTTTCGGGCAGTGACATGGGAACGACGTTTGACCCAGGAAGCGCCAATACCGGGAAGCAATGGATCGTGTCCCTCACCCTGCCTACTGCAGCCCAAAGCATACCGGACGGAACAATAAGCGCGCCGGCTTTTCAGTACTTCACCGCCCTCAAAAACATAGAGGGCGCGTACATCGAAACCATCGGCGATAGCGCCTTCGACAGTTGTAGCACGCTGAGTTCGGTGAACTTCCCGGCGGCAACCTCCATTGGCTCGGGTGCCTTCTTTTTCTGTCGTGCGCTGAAGTCGGTGGACCTCCCGGTGGCAACCTCCATCGGCTATGACGCCTTCGCCGCCTGTGATGAGCTGAGTTCGGTGTACCTTCCGATGGCAACCTCCATCGGCGATAGCGCCTTCTGGACCTGTGTCAGGCTAACTTCGGTGGACCTCCCGCAAGCAATTTCCATCAGCGATAGCGCCTTCTCTGACTGTATCGCGCTGGAGTCGGTGAGCATCCCGGCGGTAACCTCCATCGGCGGGTCTGCCTTCTCTAGGAGTCCCCTCCTCACCATAATCATCAATGGGGGGTGTAGTATAGCTGATAACGAAATACACGACGACTTTAAGACCTACTACACCACTAATGGAAGCGCGGGCGGTACCTACATCTTCACCGGAGGGGCTTGGACAGGCCCCTTCTGAGCGGGGAACGGTCCGGCTTGATGCCCGTACTTGGGGACCAAGCCGCTGCGGGAGCTATCAGCTCCCACAGAACTCCGGGCCTCTTACCGGGCCGCAGGAGTGCGGCCGGGGAGCAGGGGACGGGGGCTACTGCAGGGCGCTTGGCAGCTTGTTACGTCAAGCGCACCATGGTGTGATTGAAAAGGGAAAACCCATCGTGGGTACCCTAGGCCCCATGACCAGGGCCGGCAAGCAGCCCACGGGATGTGGCGATCCGGATCGCGTCCGCCTGGTTCAGGGCGCCCAGTTTGTTGTAGATGCTCTTGATGACGCTCTTCACCGTATTGATGGAAAGCCCCGCGGCTTGGGCCATCTCCTCCCGGGTCAAGCCTTGGGAAAGACTGATGAGGATCTCCCGTTCCCGGCTCGACAAGCTAAGCTGGGACGCTTCCTGTTCCGAGAGGGGGGCCTCATAGATCTTGATCAGCCTATGCAGCTTCTGGGCGTAGGTCGCGGAGCTCCCCCGGATCTTCTCAAGCCAAGCCACAGGAATAGTGCAGGTTTTGTCCTTCAATGCCGCCGTGGTGAGGGCCCGCATCTCCTTGCCCAGCTCGATAAAGGGCATGTCCAGGCCATTGGAGGCCGCTAAGCCATAGGCTGCTTCCAACGCCCGGAGCGCGGCAGCGGTTTCTCCGCTATGGTACAGGCATACCGCTTCGCAGATCGTACAGGCGATCTTGCCAAACAGGAAAAGCCAAATCCCCGATCCCTGCTTCTGGCTTTCCAGGAACGCCAAGGCCGGAGCGTACCGTTTTTCCAATACCTGGTATTTCAGCTTTACCAGGACGTCCAGCCCGTGCATGAGGGTATTCAAGTCGCTCTCTTCAAAGTCGCTTTTTAACCAGGAGGCCACGTACCCCGGTTGCCTGATCTGGACATAGAACCAGCCGGTCACCATCTCATACAAGACCTGGCGGTTTATAAAGACCGTTTCTGTGAGCTGGGCTTGTAATTCCTGTAATCGCCCTTGAATCCACGAATGGTTCCCCTGGGCAAGCCCGATCCGGATCAAGTAGAACAGTCCCCGGTTTTCTATCTCGTACTGATGAGATTCCCGTGCTTTGCGGATCGCTTCCAGGGCGTACTGTTCCGCGTGGACTAAGTCCGCTTTGAAATAGGCCAGCTCCGCACGGGCAAGATCGTCCATGCCATAGGTGCAGCCCCCCAAGGCTTGGGCTATAGCGGGAACCGCTTCCGTAATCTCCGCCAGGTATCGTTCCATTTCCCCCTGCTCCGGCCCGCTGACCCTGCAGCTATGGGAACCAAGACTGGCTATCTGGATGCTCCCCTTGAGCACGTACTGCTGCAAACCCCCTCCGTAGCAGGTAAGGGCGGTCTTAAAATACCGGGCAAAGGTGTACTGTTTGGTATAAATGCAGGTGAGCAGCCCCCAAAAACCCCGGAGCAGGTAATAGCCGCATAAGATATGCTCCCTAAATTCCGACGGCGGCAAAGGCTCAAACTGCGCTCTAATGCGTTCAAGCCGGGTCGCGGCTTCTTCAAACCTGCCCAGATTGATGAGGAGCTTGATAGAGACGATATGGGCGTCGGTGGTCTCATAGAGCGCCGCAGGCGCCCGTTCCAGGATTTCCATGAAGAACGCGGCCACATCATTGGGAATGACCTGGGGAAACGAAAAGGCGATGTCAAAAATCGCCTGGTAATTCCCCGTCCGCTCGTAATAGCTCACCGCATCCAGTTTGAGGTTGTTTTTCAGGCACCAGTCCGCGGCTATGCCATAGACCTCCCGCTTCTCCTCCTCGGAAAGGATCTCCTGTTTTTCCCGCAAATATTCCAGGAACAGATGGTGGATCCGGTAACGCTGCTGATACACGTCAAAGCGGATAAAGGAGCCAATCCCTTCCAAATCTTCCACAAGCTCCGGCCTGGAAGCCAAGGCCTGGAGGATCTCCCGTGGCCAATGCTCGATGAGGGAGAGTTTGATGAGGTAACGCTGCAATTCCGGGGAAAGACCGGAAAATAAGGTATGTTCCAAAAGGTTGAAACTGTTGAACTGTACCGATGACCAGGCATACCCCATGCCCCCGGTTTTCAAGGCTACCCCTGCCAGGTGTATCGCAAAGGCCCAGCCTTCGGTCTTCTGGTACAGCTCATCCGCAGCGTCCGGGGACAAGGATATATGCTCCATCTGGTAATAGGCCATGATTTCCCCCAGGTTGAAACGGAGGTCCTGTTCGTCTATCTGGGCTAAAAGATCCCGCTCCCGGAAGCCTTCCAGATCCAGGTCCGGGGTGGTCCGGGAAATGAGGATAGAGCTGATATTGGAGAACGGGGTACTGATGGAGTGTTCGATAAACCGCAGCACGGTTTTTTCCCAGAGCAGATGAAAATCATCGAACACAAACACGTACTTCCGCTCCGGCTCCACCCGTTGCCGGGGAATGCTGAGGTAGCGGTCAAAATGCCCTTCGGTTTCCGGAAATCCGGTCTCCCGCAGTCTATCTGCAATGGCCGCGTCCAGAAATGTCACTGCCTGGATGAAAGTCTCCCAGAACCGGGAGGCTAAGTTATCCCGCTCAGAAAGCTGCAGCCAGACCGTACGGGACTTAAAGGTATGCAAAAACTCGTACACCCCCTGGGTCTTGCCGTACCCCGCCCCTGCCACCACCGTAACAATAGGCCACTGTACGGCCCGTTCCAATAAGCGGTTGATCCGGGGCCGCGCGAGATACCGTTGATTATTCGGCATAGGTACATTGCTATGAAAAAAAGGTTCCTGCATCCTTCCCTCCTTAGGGTATTTTACAGGGTATTGTAAGGCCCGCGCAGGCATAACATGCAAGGCATGTTATGCTCATTGCTTACGCAGCAATTAAGGCAATACCATGGCCATTGAGCGGGTTCCAAAATTAGTTAGTGCGGACCTACGGTCCGATAGAACGAGCTCTTGCAGTTTCTCAGGTTAAAGCCGCGAACTAAAGGTTAGACGAAACTGCGTTTTTCAAGGTTGCAGTTCCAAAATCTGATATTTTGGAGCTGCCTCCATTAGGGCATGGTATTGCTACGCGGGTCCTTACGCACGATCGTCCTCAAGGATACCACCAGCCTCAAGCATACCGCCGGCAACGGCGATCCGTATCGCGTCGGCCCGGTTCACCGCACCCAGCTTACGGTACATACCGGAGATGGTGTTTTTAACCGTATTAATCGAGAGCGCCTCCTCCTCCGCTATCTCTTCCCGGGTGAAGCCCTGGGAGAGATAGCGGAGTATCGTCCGTTCCCGGGGGGATAAAAAAACCGGGGGCGGCGTATCCCCCTTCCGGTAGTAGGCGGCCACGAGCATACACTGCTTCCCATAGGCGGATGCCTGCCGCCGGATCTTTTCGAGCCACTCCCGTGGTATCCCGTAGCGGCTGTCTTTCAGGGCGGCGCAGGCCAAGAGGGCCATATCCGTTCCCATTTCGATAAAGGGCATATCCAGAGAATGGGGAAGGGCCAGCCGGTACGCACGTTCCAAGGCGCGCAAGGCGTCCGCTTTCGCGGCGGTATGATACCGGCAAACCGCTTCAAGGATATTCGCTTCTATGTTGCCCAATAAGAATTGCTCAGGACCATAGGGGCTTGCCTGCTGGCGCAGCGCGTCCAGTACCCGTGGATAGTTTTTTGCCGCGAGATAATATTTGGCCTGTACCAGTACTTCCATGCCGTATATGAGGGAATGTAATTCGATTTCCTTAAAATCCCCTTGTAACCAGAGCGCCACTTCCGTTGTGCAGCCTATCTGGGCGTAAAACCAGCCGCGCACCATATCCGCACAGGCGTAGCGGTCGGTGTATTCCTGCATCTCCAACTGGGCGTCCAAACGGGTGAAAAGCGCTTCGATTGCGTCGTAGTTCCCCCGGGATAGATTGATCCGCAGTAAGTAGAATATCCCACGGGTTTCAATCTCGTATTGCTTTTTGGCCTGGGCCTTGTAGAGGGTCTGGTAGACCAAGCGTTCCGCCTTAGGGATATCCCCTTTGAAATAGGCCTGTTCCGCCAGAATCAGATCATCCATACCGTAGGTGCATCCGTTCATGGAAGCGGATATATAGGGAACCGAGGCGCTTATCGCGCGGTTGTACTGTTCCAAGTCGTCTTTTTCCCCATTACCAAACCAGCTCACATAGGAGCCGAGACTCATACTGGTAGACGGACCTTGCAGTTCATAGTCGGTCAACGTGTAATAGTGGTATGCTCGTTCAAAAAAAGAGGCGAAATCATACTGCTGGGTATAGAGACTGGAGAGCATACCCACAAAGCCCAGGTTATTATAGCAGCCATAGAGCACCCGGTGGTTGAACCGCGACGGGGGTAAGGCTTCGAATCGCCGGATGATCTCATGGAGCTTGCACGCGCAGGCGCCAAACCTGCCGAGGGTAAAGAGGATCCGGGTATAGAGGATGTAGGCCGCAGCGTTCTGCAGGTACGTCTCCGGAGGCGCCCGGTCCAGAATCGTAAGCAAAAACCCCGCCACATGGTTTGACATAGCCATAGGAAAGGAGTAGGTCATCTGGATAAGTTCCGCATAGGCCCCGGCTTTTTCATAATAGCTTATGGCGTCTATTTTCAGGTTGTGCGCCGCGCACCACCGGGCCGTCTGGGTATACACGGTCTTTTTTTCTTCCGCGGTCAAACAGCGCTGTTTTTCGCTCAAATATTCCAGCAGCAGCGGATGGATCTGGTAGGCATGTAAATAGATATCATAGCTGATAAAGGAACCGATCCCTTCCATTTCTTGGATAAGATGCGGGTCCGGGGCCAAGGCAGTGAGGA
This sequence comes from Treponema sp., assembly GCA_031274565.1. Taxonomy (GTDB): domain Bacteria; phylum Spirochaetota; class Spirochaetia; order Treponematales; family Breznakiellaceae; genus JAIRLU01. Next base: position 1,144 of record JAISPY010000026.1, on the reverse strand, counting down.
GCGTCAGGGGCCAATGCTCAATGAGGGATAAGCTGATGAGGTATTTCTGTAAATCCGCGGATATGCAGGAAAAGATACCTGATTCAATGAGGGTGAAAATATCAGAGCGCATGGCGGATCGTCCATAATCCCCCACGCTGTTTCCCTGTTTTAAAGAAATCCCGGCGAGCTGCAAGGCGAATATCCAGCCTTTCGTATCCTGATACAGCTCCTGCACCGCCGCGTCGGGCAGCGTAATGCCCAGCATCTGAAAATATTCCCCTATTTCCTCAGGGTTAAATCGCAGATCATCTTCGGTGATGTTCGAAAGCAAGCCCCGGGCAAAGAACGTAACCGTGTTAAGGGCTGGTTTGTTCCGGGAAATCAGAACAAAGGTCATATTCGCAAAGAACACGGTGAAGAACCGTTCCAGAAAGTCCAGGATCATTTTTTCATGGAGCAGATGAAAATCATCGTAGACCAGGACGTACTGTTTCTCAGAAGTAATTCCCTCCTGAAAGCAGCCGATACACCGGTCAAATTGTCGGTTTGTCTCCGGGAACCCGATTCCCTCAAGCTGTGCCGCCCGTTCCTGGTTAACGCACGCCACCGACTGAACCACATGCTCCCAGAACCGTACCGGATTATTATCCCGTTCTGAAAGCTGCATCCAGATCGTGCGATACCGCTGTTTATGTACAAACGCATAGACCAGATAGGTTTTACCATACCCCGCGCCCGCGACTACCGTAACCAAGGGATTTTGCAACGCCTCTTCCAGTAACTGATACATCCGCGGCCGCTCCAGGTAGATGCCCTTACCTGGACTGATAGGTACGCTACTATGAAAGAACGACTCTTCCAATTATTATACCCTCCTTCTATTGCACGACTCTTTCCGCAAAAACCATGCGCCAGTCGGGCCGCTTTCAAATTCCTATGAAACCATGCCCATTTGAAATGTATAATTCAACCACACATCAGTTTATAACCTTTATACGAAAAATACAATTTTTTTTTCTTTTTTCTAATACTTCCCATCCGGCGTACTCAGTAAGAACGGCGTTCTATTTCTAGTGGTGATCCAGCACGTATGCTGAATAATTCCTTATAATATAAAGCGTTACGCATCATACGTGGTAGATCACCCCTGGCAAAGCTGGAG
>JAISPY010000278.1 GCA_031274565.1 Treponema sp. | reverse complement strand
TGAACAACACATAGAGACCATTTTCAAGCTGCTCAACGCCCAGGCCATTCGGGATCTCCTCTTACCCAACTCAGCCTGATTTCTATGCGTTTATCCTGCGATGGGGAGTTCTCAAAACTGGCGGAACGGTTCAAGCTCCATCTGGAAGGGATCTACCAATGGGGAATCCGAGGGGCCCTGGAGGAATTGCTCAAAAAAACCGTATAAAAAGGTCAATTTTTTTTGAAGTGCGAAAATAGAAAGGCATAGAAACAGCATTTCAAAAAAAATCCGCATTATACTTTTTAGGTAACCTCCCAAAAACTGTCAGAAAAAGAGGATACCCTGGATATATAAAACGCGCCGGGCTTACGGTCGAAGAAGTTAAGGATACATTTGCCGTTCATAAGAAATATGCCCAATACCTGGGCCGCGAACAGGATAGGTTTGGTATACGGTCATTCCGCGCTTTTGGTCATAGAAGGCGGGGATCGACAGAAAATAAGGAATTATTTCAATGAGGTCCATCAAGAGGAGAACGGTGAGAAGAATTTGAAAAACCATGGTCTATACCGTCCCTGCCTTGGTTAGTCTGAGTATACCCGGTCCACATAGGGGGAAGTAAAGAGCCGCAGCACCGCAACGTAATCCGGAATAAAACGGATTATATCCCCGGTTTTATAGTCCCTTTCCGCGGCATTGAACGTAATAATCAGATGATCCGAACTTGCGCCTAGGATCTCTACACCCGGATCCCGAGGAACGATACCCGCCAGGTCAAGGTCCTGTCTGCCCACCGCGCATATCGCCCGTTTCAGCATGCCCCGATCCGCGAAAACCGACTGTTCCCCAAAAGCATCAACCCCTCGTTCCCCTGCGGGTATTGAAGGCTTTACCTGGACTTCGATAATCTGGGCCTCCAGGCTTACCGCGTCGTCAAAGGTGTTTTTGATTCTCTTTTTGTATGCCGCTTCCCTGCCCAGGATAAACGCTTCCCCGAGGCGCAGGTTGTTTATTCCCCGGGGTAATGCACCTTTTTCGATTAAATAAAACGAGCTGGAATTGCCGCCGGAAACCACCGGAAGGTTTATACCGCAACGGGCTTTGATGCGTTCCGCCCAGCAGGTAAGGAGTGCAAGACTGTCCTGGGTGGGGATGACGGCGCCGTAACAGGTAAAATTGACCCCTACGCCGTACAATTCAAGGTTTTGCATGGCTAACACCGCTTCTACGGTGGCGAGAATTTTTTCGTCTTCCTTAAAAAAGATACCTTCCCTGAGGTCTCCCAGATCGATCATCAGGATAATTTTATGCTTTTTATGCTGCCGTGCCGCCTCGGTATGCAAAAGCCGCAGGGTATCCAGTTCGGAATTCAGGCTTATATCGGCATAAGAAACCACATCCTCAATTTCGCATGCCTGGGGCAGGCGCAGCAGCACGGTTTGCTTTCCCTGTCCTGCATAGGTTTTGATGTTTTGTATGCGAGCGTCCGCAAGATAATCCACCAGGGGTGATGCGGTAAGCATTTCGATGATTTTTGGGTCCGCGCAAAAGGACTTGGTAACGATCATCAGTGAACAGCCCGCGCTTTTTACCGAAGCGCTGAGGGTTTCCAGATTGGCTTTGAGTTTTTGCAGCGCTATATGTACGCGCGGGTAGCGAACCCTTGTTTCTGTCTTGTTCATGGGATCCCCCTTTGCATCCAGACCGAGGCATCAAAGACGCGGCGCGGCTTGGAAACCCCCGTTTTACCATCCTAAGCCGCCGCTGGGCAGCGCAAACTCAAGCCCAGCGGTGTACCGAAACACGCCAGATCTCAGTACTACCCTATCACGGTAAAGTGGATCGCTCCTGCCGGATCCTCCCCCGTAAAACCGCGATCTGCCGCCGTACCTCCTCTGGGGCAGGACCGCCTGCTCCCTTGCGGGCTTCCACACAGGCCTTAGGGCTGAGGGCCTGGTAGATATCCCCGGCAAAGAGGGGCGACCGGGTTTTAAGCTCCTCCAAGGTCCGCTCGGTAATGCTCCGCTGTCCCTGGGCAATGCAGTCCCGGACCACCAGCGCGGCGGTTTCATGGGCCGTGCGGAAGGGAAGGCCCTTACGAACCAAGTAGTCCGCCAGATCCGTGGCTTCCAGGAACCCCCCGCTGAGGGCCGCCTCCATGCGCTCCCGGTTAAAAACCGCGGTACGCACCATCCCTCTGAACATACCCAGGCAGGCGCGGACCGTATCGAGCGTATCAAACAGGGCCTCTTTGTCCTCTTGCAGGTCCTTGTTATAGGCATACGGGAGGCCCTTGAGCAGGGTGAGCAGACATACCAGATTTCCAGTGGTCCGGCCAGCCTTACCCCGGATGAGTTCCGCAAAGTCAGGGTTTTTTTTCTGGGGCATAATCGAGGAACCGGTACTCCAGGATTCGGAAAGGGTAATAAACCGGAATTCTTCGCTGGCCCAGAGCACCAGGTCCTCACAGAACCGGGAGAGATGGGTCATGGTAATGGCCGCTGCTCCGGCAAGTTCCAGGGCAAAGTCCCGGTCTGCCACGGAATCCATGGAGTTGAGGGTTGGCGCGGAAAAGCCCAGGCCGCGGGCAACGGCCTCCCGGTCCAGGGGAAGCCCTGAACCGGCTAAGGCCCCGGCTCCCAAGGGACATTCGTCCAGGCGGCGTAGGGCATCGGTGAAGCGGCCCAGGTCCCGCTCCAAACCCGCGCACCAGGCCGTAAGGTGATGCCCCAGGGTAACCGGCTGGGCCCGCTGGAGGTGGGTATACCCGGGCATGAGCGCCTCCGCATAGGTTTCCGCCTGATCCAACAGCGCCCCAATGGTCTCCCCCAGTTCCCCGCACAGCTCCGGGACCGTATGTTTGAGATAGAGCCGGAGATCCGTGGCGACCTGGTCGTTCCGGCTCCGGCCAGCGTGGACCATACGGCCCGCATCCCCCAGACGACTCGTTAAGACCCCTTCAATAAACGAGTGAATGTCCTCGGCCCCCAGGTCAATGGGGAGGCTCCCTGATTCCAGGTCCAAGGCGATCCGGGCAAGTTCCGCATCCAAGGCCGCGGCGGTCTCCTGCGGAATAATACCCTGTTTCCCCAGCATAGCCGCGTGGACACGGCTGCCCTGGATATCCTCCACGGCAAGCCGCTTATCCACCATAATAGAAGACTGGAACGCAAAAGCCGCCGCAGCGGGTTTTTCCTCAAGCCTGCCCGACCAGAGGACCTGGGCGTTTGTCCCAGGCATCAGCCTGCGAGCCCCGTGGACTTCGGATCCCCTTGCACCGGGGGATCCCGCTGCGGCAGACTCCCTCCCTGCGCCTGGGCCTGTTCCATGAGGGAACGAACCAGCACGGGAAGCCCGTAGAGCCTAATGAACCCCTGGGCATCCCCATGATGGTACAAGTCCCCGGTGGTGAAACTGGCGATACTGGGGTTATACAGGGAATAGGGGGAGCTGACTCCCGCAGCGCTGATGGAACCCTTGTACAGCTTGAGCCTGACCGTACCGGTAACGGTTTTCTGGGTGACCTCTACGAATGCGCTTAAAGCCTCCCGGAGGGGGGTAAACCAGAGGCCGCCGTAGATCAATTCCCCCATTTTAAGCCCGACCTGCTGCTTAAAGGCATAGGTTTGCCGGTCAAGGCATATATGTTCCAACTCCTGGTGCGCGTAATACAGGATGCTGCCTCCCGGGGTCTCGTATACCCCCCGGCTCTTCATCCCTACCACCCGGTTTTCCACCAGGTCCACCAGCCCCACCCCGTGGGCGCCCCCCCGTTGGTTGAGCGCTTGGATCAGATCTACCCCCTTGAGGGTGGTACCGTTCAGCCCGACGGGAATACCCTGGGCAAAGGTTATTTCCACATATTCCGGCTTGTCCGGGGCTTTTTCCGGCAGAACCGTCATCTTGAGCATTCGTTCCAGAGACGGCTCGGTGGCAGGGTCCTCCAGTTCCAGGCCCTCATGGGAAATATGCCAGAGGTTATCGTCCCGACTGTAGGAATCCTGCTTTTTCATGGGTACCGGGATATGCCGTTTTTCCAGGTATTCGATCTCCGCTTCCCTGCTCTGCAGTTCCCAGGTCCGCCAGGGCGCGATGATCTCCAGGTCTGGGGCAAAGGCCATGATCCCCAGGTCGAAACGGACCTGGTCGTTTCCTTTGCCCGTCGCCCCGTGAGCAATGGCCGAAGCCCCTTCCTTCCGGGCATAATCCACCAGGACCTTGGCAATCAGGGGCCGGGCAGTGGAAGTTCCCAAGAGATACTTATCCTCATAGCGGGCATTGGCCTTGAGCGCGGGCCATACATAGTGCTCGACATATTCTTGTTTCACATCCGCCACATGACAGGAATCCGCCCCGGTATCCGTAGCCCGCCGGGTAATCGTATCCCAATCCGCCTCCTGACCCACATCCACGCAGACCGCTACAATAGCGCAATCGTAGTGTTCCTTGAGCCACGGAATGATTACCGTGGTATCTAAGCCGCCGGAATAGGCGAGGACAATCTTCTTCGTTTGCTCCATGGTTCTTTATAACTCCCTATCATCCATACTTGAACTTCTTTGAAACCGGGTTTCAAGGAACTTTATCATACCATAAGAAGCGCCGGATGTTCCATCACGCATAGCGCAGGGTAGACGCACCGCATTACTCAGGAGGGACAAGCATACCCCGATAAATCGCACAGCTTTCCTTGACTTTTTTTCCTTTCCGGTGTATATTAATAACATCCTTGGGGGTGTAGTGAAGCTGGTTTATCACGCTGGCCTGTCAAGCCGGAGATCGCGGGTTCAAGCCCCGTCGCTCCCGAAGGGAAGCCTGTAGCACTACAGGCTTTTTTGTTTTATGCCTATTCCCCGGTCAAAATCCTCGTCCCCGGTATATACATGGGCATTGACGGTGCTTCCCCATGCTGACTATGATGAAACCCTATGAATACCCAGAGTTGTATTACCGGACTTGTCTGTCCGAAATGTAAAAAACGCTACACACACCGGGAGCTTCAGCATCTCTGTCAATGCGGATCCCCTTTGCTGGTTGAGTATGACCTGGAGCGGGCGGGTTACCTCGTGGATCCTGAAACCATTAAAACCCGCCCGGTGACGCTGTGGCGGTATGCGGAATTGCTGCCTGTTCTGGACGATGCGAATATAGTGTCCTTAGGGGAAGGATTTACGCCCCTTACGATCTTGCCCGCCATTGCCGCGAAATATGCATTCGGGCGATTATATATGAAGGACGAGGGTATTATTCCGACCGGAACCTTCAAGGCCCGGGGCGCGGCGGTGGGAGTATCCAAGGCCAGGGAACTGGGGGTTAAGCATGTGGCCATGCCTACCAATGGCAACGCTGGCGCTGCTTGGGCGGTCTACGCGGCTCGAGCGGGTATAAAGGCGCATATCCTTATGCCCGAGGATGCGCCCCGCATTACCCGGAACGAAAGTGTCGCCGCCGGAGCGCAGGTCCATCTGGTTCGGGGGCTCATCAGCGACTGTGGGAAAATCCTAGCCCGTTCCATCCCGGCCCATGGATGGTACGATGTCAGCACCCTAAAGGAGCCGTACCGCATAGAAGGCAAAAAAACCATGGGTTATGAAATCGTGGAACAGTTAGGCTGGCAGGTTCCCGATGTTATCGCCTACCCCATCGGCGGGGGCGTTGGGATTATCGGGATTTACAAGGCCCTGCAAGAAATGCAGCGTCTGGGCTGGATTGGAGACCAGTTACCCCGGCTTGTGGCGGTCCAGGCCGAGGGATGCGCCCCCATTGTGGAAGCCTACCGGAAAAAAGCGAAGGAAAGCGAATTTTTTCCCGATTCCCGAACTATCGCCTTTGGCATCAACGTACCCAAAGCCCTGGGAGATTTTCTCGTGCTGGAGGCCATCTATGAGACTGAGGGCTGTGCCGTCGCGGTGGGTGAGGCTGACATCATAAACACCCTCCTGGAACTGGCATCGCTGGAAGGAAGTTTTATCTGCCCAGAGGGAGCGGCGGCCTTGGCAGGCCTGAAAAAGCTGCGCGCCGCAGGTTGGCTCAAAGCGGAAGAAACCGCAGTGCTGCTGAATACCGGCGGAGGCATCAAATACCCGGATACCCTGCACTTTGACTTACCCTACTGTCCAGTGGACGGAACGATTTAACCTAAGTCAAATACCCGGGGGTGCAGCAATTTTTTCCGTGCAAAAAGAAATGAAGCATGGTAAACTGAAAGCATCCCGGAGGAGGGGAATAAACATGAAAAACAGCGAAAAAATATCCGAAAAAACGGCGGCGGAGTTAAGGGAAGTAATTCAGCGGAATACTGGCGAGTTTGTGGAAAAGCGAAAAAAAAGAAGCTCTGAGCATAGACATAATCGAGGAGATGCGGGGCAGGACAAAGGCCGAGACCAACCAACTCGTGGACGGATATTACAACGGGATGATAAACGACATCCGCGAAAAAGAGCTGGCACGTAAAAAAAAACTGAATTAGGCCAATTTTTTTTTGAAGTGCGAAAATCATAGGATATAGAAAAGGCATCGTAAACCCGGTAGCATTAAGTTGCAAAACGAATGCTATCGGAGGAAACGATGCCCTATACTCACTAT
>JAISPY010000275.1 GCA_031274565.1 Treponema sp. | reverse complement strand
CCTTACCAGAATAGCACGCTCCCCTCTGCGCGTCTTGAGAAGACTTTTCGATCAAGGCTGCCTCCCAAGAATTCCCTTTGTAGCTTTTTCCTTGGGGATAGGTAATTTCGTAGCCCGAGCCGCCTACTGGCGGCGTCCCCAGTTTCGCTGGGGCGCATATACAGACCTGTTGAGACATCAGGGCCAGCGCATATAAATTATGAGGAAGACGCCTCCGACAGGAGGGTTTCCTAAGCAAACGAGGGGTGAAAGAGTAGCCGCTCAAAATACTCATCGGACCACGCCATCTGTTTCACCCGGCTTTTCATGCTCTCCTTTGATTGTTCATCGGCACACGCTACCCTCAGCGCTCTCTTTCGGAAATACGCCCAGTGCTCAGGAGCATTACCGCTCTTTATCCGGGCGGCATCTTCCCGATACACCCCATCAAGCACCTACTGTAACGTATTCTCTATCCCCCAATGCGCCCGGACGGCGGTGGCAAACAATACGGGGTCCGGAGGGACAGAGGAGACATACTAGCGCCTTTGGAAAGATAGCTTATCCCCGGTCTCCCGCCTGGCGTCAATGAACCCGATAGCTTTGATACTGTCCCAGGCCGGATGTCGTTCCACCAGCCAGGACACATTCCCAGTGATACCATGAAACCGTCACTCAAGACGGCCATGGTCCACCTCACAGGTGGTATGAGTCGCCACATCCGCTTCCGGATGGGTACCATCAACGTCCTCAAAGTAGGTTTTGACATCATCATACCGGGTTTCCTGGTTCTCCTTGAGAGAAAACAGGTAATCCGCCTTCTTTTTCACGATTTGCTCGGCTCTTTTGTACGGGCACCCCATCGCGTCAATCGTTACGATGTACCCTTCCAGCGCCCGTTTCTCCCGTAAGGTCGGTATCGCCCTTATTTCATTGCTTTTTTCCTCCGTCTTTACCTGCCCGAATACCAGCCGGTGCTCCGTCGCCCATGCGCTCACCCGATGGAGCGCTTTCCCCCCGTCTTGAAGGGTCCGCGTACCCGCTTCCCGTCTATCGCTCTGATTTCCCGTTGATAGTCCTGCTTGATTGCCCGTACCCCGTTCATAAAGCACGTTTCTATTTCCGCACTGTCAAGCCGGGTCATGACCCGCCGATATACGTCATGATGGGGTATGCCGTTGTCCCGTTTCAGAAACCGGCGTAGCCAGGCTTCTTTCGCTTTGGCGTATCGTTCTCTATCCTCCCCGCCTTGTGCCAGGGCGATGACTGCCCGTATGGTTACGACGATGACTTCATAGAGCAGATAGAGTTTGTTTCGTTCTACCCGTGGGTCCCGTATGACCGAAACATAGGTCATTATGGGCATGAGTGGTGGAGGTGGTTTTTCTTTCATAATGATTCCCTCCTAGAAAACCATGCCAAGTATACTCTTTTTCCCTTTTATTTTATATGCGTTTATCCTGCATTACGCCGCTATCATGTACACGACCTTCGGGTGTATACTGTATACTGAAGGAGTGAGCTGTATGATGCATAAACTTACTTGTATTGGATGTCCCATAGGCTGTTCCCTTACCATTGAACCAGGGCCTGCGGGAGCCGACGGTATGGAGGGCCTGACCATTACCGGCAACGGCTGTAAACGGGGAGCGGCCTATGCCCAGGAAGAAATTCGTTCCCCCAAACGGGTGGTAACCGCGACCTGTGCCCTCGTGCGGACAAACCCGTCCTCCGCAATTCCCCTACGGGTCCCGGTACGAACCGTGCTTCCCTGTCCAAAGGAACGCATACCGGAACTCCTTGAGGATATATACACGATCCGGCTGAGTCTGCCGGTTAAGACCGGGGATACGGTCATCGCCGGCTGGCGGGGTACCGGTATATCCGTGATCGCTACTCGGAGTGTCAGCTAGTCATGGCCGCGCGCAACAAGCAGGATCCTGCGGCCTTTTGGCGGGACTATGCGGCGAAGCTCGGAGAACAGGTCTTAGCCTATGCCCTCGGACAGTACCTTCAGGGCTGGGACGACTTTGACACGCCCCTCTGGGGATTGCTTATCGCCACCAGCGGCGGATTCCGGTTCCACCATTTTCCCCATGAAAGCTGGCTCGCGGCCATGTCCAGAACCACCCTGGGTGGAGAGGCTCCCCAAGAGCGGTGCATCTTCATCCCCCAGGAACGGCTTATCACCGCAGAATTGCAGGAGGAAAGCTCCTGGTGGAAAAAGCTGTTCCGCGCTCAGTCGCCCCGTTTGGTGATCCGCTACCGTACGGCTGAAGGTGTGGAGCGGGAACTTATGGCGGAAACCGAAAAAAAAGCCGCTGCTCTGGTGCAGGCCCTCGGGCGGAACCGGAGCGAGCCATGAGAACCGGAGAAGCGGTGGATGCGATACTCTTGGCCGCGGGCTTCTCCAAACGATTCGGCCATGCCAATAAGCTGCTGGTTCCGTTTCAGGGGAAACCCCTTGCCCGGCATACCCTGGAACTGGTAAGCAGCTTGGGCTTGTTTCACCGTATTTTTTTCATTACCGCTGCCGCTGCGGTGCAGGCCCTGGCCGAGGGTTTACCGGTTACGGTCATTCACAACCGTAGACCTGAACAGGGACAGCGGGAGAGTATTCGGCTGGGGGTTTCCGCCTCAGCAGGGGCTTATTATATGTTTTTTCCCTGCGATCAGCCCCTGCTTGATGGGGATACGATACGCCGCCTGCTGGCGCTCCGACGTGCGGGCTGTATTGTCCAGCCTGCCTTTGCAGGGGTTCCGGGTACTCCAGCGATTTTCTCCGCCTCCTTCCGGGAGGAACTGCTTTCCCTCGGCCCTGAAGCGCATCCCCGGGATATTAAACGCCGACACCCTGAGGCGGTACTTACCCTCCCCCTGGCGGAAGCCTCAGCGCTCATGGACATCGATGAGCCTGACATGCTCAAAGCCCTTGCATCGAGGCGTGGGGATATAACCGGGGAAGCGGCGATCCCCTTGCCGCATCAATAGAGTTTCCCCGGGCATCCACAAAAACGGGACAGCTCCGAGGGTGGAGGCAGTGAGCGCGTAAAAAGAGCGGCTGCCTAGCAGCGAAATACGAAGCAATGATACGTCACCCCGATAGGGAATGTGCGAGGAAAGGGACTTGAACCCTTATGCCAATGGCACCAGATCCGAAGTCTGGCGTGTCTACCAATTTCACCACCCTCGCATGGTCCCCCTTCATAGAAGGGGGTATCCCAAAGGTATCCCATAAGAAGCCTTCTGTCAATGACTTCAGAATAGACCCTGCAGGGCGAGCGTATTAAAAATACTCGAATTGGCTATAACGCCAGCACGATCTATGCCATGATACAGCAATGTTGATCTTCGGGGAGGAAAATCATGGAAACCAGAACCAGAGCGCCGCTGGCGGAGTATTTCATGAACGTGATAGACCCGCGCATAGAGCGGAAAAACCGGTATCCTTTGAACGAACTCATCCTTACGATAGTGGCGTGTATGAGCATGGCCGAGGGCTGAGAAATTTTTTGCCGCTGAAGAACGGGATACCCAAGCACGATGGGTACCGGCTGGGAGAGAGCA
>JAISPY010000181.1 GCA_031274565.1 Treponema sp. | reverse complement strand
CCGTTCATCTTCGCAAGATAGGTCTCATCAAGAAACCGGTTCGCCTCCTCAATCGTGGATACCGGCAAGCCGTAATTCTGCGGACTTTAGTCCTACACCAGCCGGTCCTGATCCAGGTGAGTGGTTCCGTTCTACCCGTCCTTTCGCCTGAGGGCTATTGGCGGCTATCACTTCCACCAAAAGCTTTTCACCGGCTTTCCCAAAATGACTTTTCGGCTTGCTTATCCCCTTCACCAGTTCCCCGTCCGTCGGTTCCCTCACCAGCACAAAGGCGTTCTTATGGTCGCATTACCGGGCTTGGGGGATGCCGTAACGCTGTATCCAGCAAGACCATACCCTCATCGCTCACGCCGGCTCCGGTATGCCCGCCGCCGCTGTTTCCCTTCCCACAGCCCTTCCGCTAGCAGCCACCTCCGCAGCGTGTCTTCGCTTATTCGTATCCCTTTCTCCTCCTCTCGTTGCTCCGCCGCAAAGGTCGGCCCGAAGTCGCTATACCGCCCCCGATACGCCCTCACCGCCTGTTCCCGCATTCCCGTGGATGAGCCCTGTATCTCCCGCCGCCCTTGCCGGTAGTTCACGTTGAGTTCTTTCGCCGCCGCCCATATCGTCATCTGCCCACGTTTCACCAGTTCCATGACTTTCCCTCTCAGCAATTCCTTCTGTCCCATCGGTAGTCTCCCGGCCATCCTGCCGCTATGCTACCAAAGGGGACATTTCTATTGCGTTTACATGAGGACATTATCATTGCGGTTTAACAGGGGGTACAAGGTAGATACATAGCATTAAGTAAGGTGTGGTACGGTCTGTTATAAAAAATGGAAAAAAGAGAAACCTGCGCGCCCCGTATTTTTTCTATGCGTTTATCCTGGCAGAAACCACGGAACCCTCCGTATATACGGCTTCTCTCCGGCTGTACCCTTCCTGAGACGCGCCCCCCAACTGGCCGCAGGCACCGGCGATACTCCGGCCCTTCCGCAAGCGCTGAGTAACCTTAAGGCCCCGCTGTTCAAGTCTCCGGGTAAATGCGGCAAGCTCCCTGCTTGAAGGTTCCCGCAGGGAGCGGCCTTCAAAGACCATAGCATCCACCGGGTTCCAGGGGATGAGGTTCACCACCACATCAAGGCCTTGGGCAAATGCGGCAAGGGCCTCACTATCCTCGTGCCGGGTGTTAATACCGCCCAAAAGGACCGCCTCCAAGGTGATACGCCGCCCCTGCCGCTGCTGATAATAATACAGGACCTCCTTAAGTTTGGGAAGGGGGTTGCACCAGCTTACGGGCATGAGCCGGGACCGGAGCGCGGCATCCCCGGTGGTGAGGGAAAGGGCAAGTCCGAGGGCAGGTCCCTGATCCGCCAGGTCTCGAATACCCGCAATGATGCCGCTGGTGGAGAGGGTAATGCGCCGTTTTGAAAACCCGATGCCCCGGGTATCGGTAAGTACTGCTAGGAATTTGCGGAGCTCAGGCAGGTTCAAGAGGGGTTCCCCCATGCCCATGAACACGATGTTGGCAATATCCGGTCTAATAGAACGGAGATGCAGAAACTGTTCAAAGATTTCCCCGGAATTCAGGTTGCGGGTAAGTCCCCGGGTCCCGGTCTTACAGAACACACAGCCCAGGGGACAACCCGCCTGGGTAGAAAGACAGGCGGTTTTACGCCCCGCACCATCCACGAGGAGGACCGCCTCGATATACGCACCGTCATGCAGACGGATGGAAAGCTTTACCGTACCGTCCGGGTCCTCCATCCGGCCGGCAATGACGGTGGAATAGAGGGAGAAACGCTTCTCCAGGTCTTCCCGCAAGGGGAGGGCAAGATCGGTCATCTGCTGAAACGAAGCAATCCCCCGGGGGATCCACTGAAACACCTGGTTTACCCGAAACTCCGGCAATGGTTTCAGGATTTCCCGCAATGCCTCCCAGGGCAGCCCTGAAAGTACCGGTTTATCCTGCTGGGGAAGTACCGCCGTCTGCATGGATCTAAATTTTAAGTTTTTCACAGAATTCCATAATATAGGTATTACGGATTCCCATTTTTTGGAAGTCTTCTAGGATCTCTATGGCCTTACCTTTGTCCCCTTTTTTCGTGAGACAATCCGCCAGTTCCAGGTAGAGCCGGTAATTTTTAGCATCCTGCTGGATGAGCCGGTGGAGGGATTCGATAGCTTCGTCATATTTGCCCTGAACCTTGGCCACCACTGCCAATCCGAGCACCGCATAGGTATCAAATTCGATATTAAGGGCGCGTCGGTAATAATCCACGGAGTGATCATAATCCCTGAGATTCCGGTAGGCATCTCCGACACGGGTGAGGATAACCTTATTGCGGGGATCTTGTTCCAGGATCCGGTTCCAGTACTCCAGGGAACGGCTCTGCTGATTCATGCCCCGGTAACAGTCCGCCAGACCAAAGAGGGCATAAAAATTATAGGGATCCCGGTACAGGGCCTTTTCAAAAAAGATAATGCCCCGTTCAAAGGTTTTCAGTTTTCGATGACAATTCCCGATAGAGGTCAGTACCCGGATATCTACATTTTCCTTACTCAGATCCAGCATCTTTTCCCAGTAGTACAGGGCATCCCGGTATTCTTTAAAATCATAGTGGAGATGACCCAATCCAATGATGGCATAGGGATTGCCGTCTTCCATTTCCAATACCCGCAGGTATACGGCCTTGGAATGTTTAAAGTCCCGGACCTTGCGGTATGCGTCGGCAACCCGGGTGAGCACGGTGATGTTCTTATCATCGTGGCGCAGATACTGCTCCCAGATATCTATGGCCTTATGGTATTGGTTGAGGGCCTTATAACAGTCCGCCAAGCCAAAGAGGGCATAATTGTTCCCCGGATGATAGATCAAACAGCGCTGATAAAAGGTGATCGCCTCCTTAAAGACCCCCCGTTTACGGGCGGCATCACCCATACCGACCAAGGCATAGTTATTATTATCGTCCACCGAAAGAATTTTATTAAAGCACCCTATGGCTTCTGGAATTCTATCTTCTTTTAACGATTGATACCCCTTTTTAGATAGTTCTGAAATCTCTCCTATTTCCGGTTCTTCCCTTCCCTCAATTCCTTGAGAATCAACTGTTCCCTCAAATCCCCAAACTCCGCCATCCCTAGCAGAAACTTTCGGAATTCCAGCGCCCGGTATCGGGGTACTCTTTTGTTTTCTTACATCACTCATTGGGAGGATCCCCTTCTTCATATATTAAATTATGTATTAAAACAGAGAACTGCATAGCCATTGATTCAAATTTCCTCTTATCCGGTGCGAGCCAATACATACGAAGGGCCTCCACATACCGATCCTGGGACTTATAATAATCACCGATCCGTGAAAGCCCGTCAGAATAACCGGTGGTTAAGAATATCTTCTTAGCCCCTTCAATATCCCCTGCGTTGTAGAGTATATTTCCTTTACGATTAAGCGATGCTTTTTGGGCCCGGTCAAGATTGGGTTTTCCCGTGGTTTTTATAAATGCCCGCTCATCCTTAAACCTGTTAAAAACGTTTTTATAATCCATCCTGGGTCCATTACACTTATTAAGTATTATCTATAATCGGTAAATTTACCATATTTTTTAATTTTATGTAGTTTTTTACCTTAAGTCAGTATTTTACCCAAGGGCAAAAAAATCAACCACCGATCGGCCGTATACTCGCGACTCCTGGAGAACCAGGTTTGCGGTGAGTCCATCCGCAGTACCAAGCGTTTCAAGGTAGGGATCCTCTTGAGGACGATGCACCAGCAGCCGCGATCCCTGCTGCATAAGCGGGGAAGCCGCGATGGTCCTCACCAGGTCTCCTTTAAACCGGTAGGCAAAAGGGGGATCGCAGAAAATAACCGTAAAGCTCCGGCTGGCCCGGCGGATGTACTGTTCTGCAGCCATGAACCGGCAACGGATCCGTACCGGCGCCATAGCGACATTTTCGATGAGGGTTTTCCGTTTGAGGGGGTCCTTTTCCACTGCTTCAATGGGGCATGCGCCCCGGGAAGCGGCTTCCAAGGCGATGCTACCGGATCCGGAAAACATATCAAGAAAAGAACACCCGGACAAATCCCCCAGCACGGCAAATACCGACTCGCGCATCCGGTCCATCGCAGGACGTATACCCCTCCCCTCCAGGACCCGGACCTGCCGTCCCCGCAAAGAACCCCCTGAAATCCGCATGGCCTATACCCGGACTAATACTCTTTTAAGAGTTCACTGAGTTCATCAGTGCTCACTAAAGGCTCCAGCAGCGCCTGATCAGCCTGGCTTTGGGCATCATGAATGGTCTTTTTTCGGGTCAGGCTATGGGTTCGCAGAAACAGGATCTTCTCCCGGAGTACCGGAAACCGGAGCGCGGAAATATTCCCGGAACCAGTCAAGAACTGAGTCAGCACCTGGGAAAATTGACTTTCTATAGCGGCTAAATTATCAAACTGCTCATTTCGCTCGAGCAGATGGGTATTGTCCAGAAGCCCGTCTAAAAGCAACCCCAAGGTATCATCAATAAAATCAATGTCATCCATGGTTTTTTTGAGAAATAATTCAGTATCAGGCTCCAGGACAAGCACATCTTGGACCATTCTAAGCCTGATATTGAGAATAAAAATATTATCATCGAAATTAATATGTTTATTCATCGCCCATTACTTTTACCTATCGGTATATTTCCCCAATAATACGCATGGATTTTTTGCCTTTCCTCGTTATTCGGGTTTCATCGGTATACTGATATAGTCACCGATAGAGTCATCCGCGCTGGTCTGCATGAACAGCAAGACCTGGGAGGCATCAGCGGGAAGGGAAAGCCCGAATTCCTCTTCTCCTCGGGAGCTAAAAACAATCTGGTGACGTACTACCAGAGGCATTTCCGCAGCTTCAGCCCCGGAACCAGGGGCCTCAAGCAGGGTGATCACCATATCCACCGTTCCCGTATACACCGCCGTATCCTTGGCTGCGGTCTTTTTAATCGTAAGATAGGTGGTCCCCTCAAACCGCTTCACCGAAGCCCACAGGGTATTGCCCCCTAAGCGTGCCGTATACCCCGATTCAGGGGACGCACGCTTGTTAGGGCTTACTTTAAAGATAATCATAATCAGCACGGAACATACCAGGATAGCTATAAGCAGCACCGCGTGCGACCGATTGGCGGTCAGCGTACCGAATAGCGTGGGACTGGTCTTGGGTATATCCTGGTTCATGTTCCGGACCGCTTGGGAAGCCCGTTCGAGCCGGTGAGCACGGGAATAGTAAAATACCAGGTCCCGATCCAGGGGGGGCTGGAGCTTCGAGTCCGTGCCTGCGCCCTGTTTCTCCGGCTGTGCCGTATCTTCCGTCATACCGTACCTCCTAACTAAACAAGCCATGCCACCCCTGCAATGGCTGCCGCCTGTTCCGCCATGACTAGGGGGTCGACAAACCGCTTCCCCAGGGAGCGGGCCGTTTCAATAAGCAGCGCCGCCGCGCTCAGTGCGCAGGTATAGCCGTCAAAGCAGCCGCTCTGTTTCATCCGGGCAGCGATGGCTGTGCAGAACCCCGCAAGCAAGTCTCCGGTACCTCCGGCAGCTAAAACCGGGGCCATGCCGTCAATCACCCCCAGCCGTCCGTCTCCACAGGCGATGAACAGCACATGCCCCTTGAAGAGGATCACCGCTTGTTTTTCCTGGGCAAGTTTGGTGAGCAGGGGAACCGGATGGGCCAGCACCGCATCCCGGGGGAGCCCCGCTAAGGCGGCGAATTCCCCGGGATGCGGGGTGAGGATGGCGTTTCCGTGGAAGACCTCGTCCTTGGCCAGGGAGATGGCATCCGCATCCAGGATGAGGGGGATCCCTTCCCGCTCCCGAACCAAGGCCCGGTGCAACTGCACGGTCCGATCCGGTGTTTTTCCCCAGCCCGGACCGAGGAGCAGGGCGTCAGGATAAAACCGGGTTTCCTGACCAGGAGTAGCGACCACCCTATCTTCGACCCCCATAGGAACCACCATGACCCCTCCGGCGGAGACGGCAAGGATAGGATAGATGGAGGCGTCCACGATGAGCCTGACCAAGCCTGCTCCTACAGCCTGGGCGCCTGCCGCGGCAATTAGGGCAGCTCCGGTACTCCCCGGCGAACCTGCATGGATTTCCACCACCCCTCGCTGGTGTTTATAGGCATCCGGCTTAATCGGCGGTATCCGATACCGTACATGCTCCCAACTCACCAGTTCCGAGCCTGCGAAACTCGTGATGAGGTCCTGGGGAAAGATCCCCCCTACGGGCATAATGGTTCCTGCATAGGGCCGGGCAGGTGGATTGTACAGCGCGGCCTTGATCGGTTCTATGGCAAGGCTGAGCTCCGCCTGGAGGATGGGCAGGGGAGGCTCCCAAGCGTCCCCATTCCCGGAGGGCAGGTCTATCGCCACCACTAAGGGCCGGCTCAGGCGATCCGCGAACCCTTCGGGTCTGTTATCAGGACCGGTAAGCGCATTGACGGCCTGTACCATGGCTGCGGCAGTTCCCTGGAGCGGGCCAGTAAGCCCGGTTCCTGTGATGCCGTCGATGATAATATCCGCTTGAGCAAGGAAGTCTCCGGGGTCCTCGATATCCTTCCAGGTAAAGACCGGCACTCCCATCTTCCCAATGGCACGGAGGGCCTCAGCGCGGGGCGTACGTTCCTCCGCATCGGGGAGGCGATGTATCACCACCCTATGCAGAGAAGCCCCCGCAGGGTAGTACCTGAGCAAGGCCCGGAGCATGACCAGGGCATCCGCGGCGTTATTACCGGAACCGGCTAACACCACCATCCGGGGAAGGCGACCCTGGAACGCGGCGGAGTAGGCATGGATAAAAACCTCCGCACAGCCGCGGCCAGCGGCTTCGACCAAGGCAAAGGGATTAAGTCCCCAGGCAGCGGAAGCCTCCGCATCCAGGGCCTGGGCAGTCTTCGCACTCACCAACTTTAC
Source organism: Treponema sp. (assembly GCA_031274565.1). GTDB lineage: Bacteria > Spirochaetota > Spirochaetia > Treponematales > Breznakiellaceae > JAIRLU01. The sequence continues at coordinate 2,577 of JAISPY010000181.1, read as the reverse complement.
CGGACCGGGAAGGGACGGTACCGGGTTTCCTCCAGGCGGTATCATCATAAAGGGGTATCTCCTATCAAGGTATCGGTTCGCCACCAGACCAGCTTTATGTTCCAATTATCCGCTAAAAGGCCGGAGAGGATCCCGTCCTCCGCCAGGTCAAAGGCGTTAAACTGTAATTCATCCGGGTCCACCTGAATGAATCCCCGGCGTTGTTCCCCGTTTGCCGCGGCACCGGCGGCTACAATCAAGATAGCATACCCCCGCTCCACAGGAACGGATAAGAATACCCGTTCTTTGCGGATGACCCCCAGCAGGGAATAAAAAAGTTTAACCTGCGTTGTGCGGCCGCTTTCAGTTACGGTCGATTCAAAAAAGGGAACTTCGATAGTTCGCTCATAGGAACCGTCTTCCACCCGCATAACCCAGATCACCGAGCTGTCAGGCTCACTCCCGGATCGGGTATTGGTGGACGCATCGTAGGTATCCCGGTAATAATCCACCTTGAGGTACAGCTTCCGCTCATCCGGTGCCACGGCAATCCCGTCCAGGGAAACGAATACGATGTCTCGCTCAGGCGGGATGGGAAGGCTGGCCTGCGCTATTTTAACCACATAGCGGGACCTCCCCTCCGCGTCAAACCAATAGATATTCCAACCCGTGGGAATCCGGCATACTACCGCCAATTCGTCATGGAGGGAGGTGTACAGTCCTTCGATTTTGGGGAAGGGACTGCCGCCGATACCCTCCTGGCCCAGGTACTGCACAAAGCGGCCATATTCGTCAAAATGGAGGATCACCTTGTTGAGGAGGGCCTTGTGATCCGGATCAAAGCGGCGCTGTTCATCCGGGAGCAGGTCTTCCACGTACAGGTGTTTCCGGGAATCCACGGCGATCTTTCCTGGTTTCTGCAGGGGATAGGTAAAGGACCAGCGGGTTAGTACCTCGCCCTCCTGCAAATACCGTAAGGTCAGGGGCGCAGGATTAGTTTGGTCATTATAAATCATAAACAAGAGGTCCCCGTAGGAATTGTACCGGAGGATCTTTTCCCCAGTACCGTCGGCAATATAGAAGAGGCCCTCCCGCATGGCAAACTCAGTTCTCCGTATGCCCTGATCTCCCTCCATGTTATAGAGGGCTATTTGATCCTCCAATCGTCCGATTTCCAAGGTGAACAGGTTTTCCCGCGTAATAGCAGGAATGGATTCCCGGGTACAGGCTCCCGCCAGGAAGCTCAAAACACTGCTCAGTATGACCCATTGATTCACCATATATCTCATAAAGGAACCTTAGACATCTCAGCGACGCTTGTCAATGGTTTTTCCCCTACTGGCCAGGGCGAGCGCATTAAAAATAGTGGAAATGGCTAGAAAGTTGGCGCGGTATATGCTAAATAAAGCAAAGCTAATCTTCCGGGAGGGAAATCATGGAAACTAGAACCAGAGCGCCGCTGGCGGAGTACTTCAAAGATGTCAAAGACCCGCGCATAGAGCGGAAAAAACGGTATCCTTTGAACGAAGCCATAGTCATTACGATAGTGGCGTTTATGAGCATGGCCGAAGGCTGGGAAGACGGCAACGTTACCGTTGCTTGAGGATTATGAGAAGGCGAAGCTGGATTGGCTGAAAAACTTCCTGTCCTTGAAGAACGGGATACCCAAGCACGATGTGTACCGGCTCGTATTCGCGCTGCTGAAACCGGAAGAGCTGGAAGCGTGTTTTATGTCGATAAAATCCATCACGGGAAAGAGAGGAAATGCGGGACGGTAACGGGGAGGCGGGTATTGAGCGGCGGCAGTATGTTTCATCGCTTCCCGTGGACGCCGAACTGCTGGCTTTTGCCGCCCGCGCGCATGGGGGAATAGAAAACTCCTTACATCATGTACTTGATGGGGCGTTTCGGGAGGATGCCTGTACCATTACTCATGGCAACGCGCCGCACAATCTCAATGGTATCCGAAAAATCGCCCTTACCCTGGTACGAAGCGACATGGAGTCGAAAAAGAGCATAAAAAAACGGCTAAAACTCCTTGCATGGTCGAATGAGTATTTTGAGAAGTTGCTTTTCCGTTCAGACCTGTCATGGATTACCGGACAAATCAGCGCTATGCCTTAATTTTAATGCGCTCGCCCTGGGTACAGTCCAGCGTTTTTACCGACCAGTAGGATCTTCACCAAATCCGCGATACCCAGCACCATAGTTTCCGCCTTGAGTAAAAAGAATATACTCGATGGAGTCTACCAATGCGGCCCGGCTGGCGTCGATGATATCCGTAGAAACTCCTACGGTACTCCACGTATGAACCCCGTCAGTGGATTCAATGAGCACCCGGACTTTCGCGGCGGTGGCGTCTTTACCATCAATGACCCGGACCTTGTAATCCGAAAGCCGGACCTGCTTCAGTTTCGGGTAAAACCCCTGGAGCGCCCGGCGGAGCGCAACGTCCAAGGCATGCACCGGGCCGTCGCCTTCAGCCGCAGCAATTTCATGCTGACCGTCTACCCACACCTTGGCCCAGGCGTGAGCGCAGGCAAGGGTCCCGCCGCTGGGATGCTCACATACCACCCGGTAGGCATCGAGTTTGAACCG
>JAISPY010000079.1 GCA_031274565.1 Treponema sp. | reverse complement strand
ATATCAAAGGGCACAAAAAAGTTTCCTTTGTGTTATTTTGTGCTGTTATTTGTCTTGCCGCCCTGCGGGCACTTCAATATTTTACGCCCGGCTAATCATAGTTTTGGGAAAGCCTCTATATATTATTTTCTAAATTTTCATTTTTCCTTTTTGTAAGTATAATACTGGTTATTACAAAAGGAATACCTAAAACCCCAATTAAAAATATTGAACCAAAAAGTAATATTCCCATATTTTTCCCCGTTTCCAGCATGTTTTATTTAAAATATGTTGTCAACCAGTTTAGGGGCAATGGCACATAACAGGTGAGTATACGCATATCAGGAAGCGCCCCCGTAGTGCTGCAGGGGCGCTTCCTGCCCCTTAGCCCTGCCCTTTGGCAATGGAGCAGATCCGGCGAGCCATCTGGTCCAGTGGAACCTGTTCCATCACATGGCCCAACTCAAAAGCCACCCGGGGCATACCGTACACCACCGCACTCGCCTCATCTTGACCAAGGGTCCTGCCCCCCTCTTGATAAATGGTACCCAGTTGCTCGGCTCCGTCCCGGCCCATCCCGGTCATGATGACCCCCAATGCCTGGTTACTGTAGACCTTGGCCACCGAAGCGAAGAGTACGTCCGCAGAAGGCCGGTGTCCGCTTACCAGAGGGCCGTCGGACAGGTGAACCGTCACTGCCAGGGCTTTCCGCTCTACCTCAAGGTGCTTATTCCCTTGGGCTATCAAGATGCGCCCCGGCTTGATAAGATCCCCTTCTTCCGCTTCCTTAACTTCCAAGGGACAAATCCGGTCCAGACTTTTGGCAAACTCATTGGTGAATCCCGGCGGCATGTGCTGTACCACCACAATGGGTACGGCTAGATCCGGATCAAGCCGGGAAAAGAGAAAGCGCAGCGCATCGGGACCGCCTGTGGAAATACCGATGGCAATGATCTCCGTTTTACCGGGTTTCCTCACCGGAGTTGGGGGCTTTACCGTTCCTGCGGGGGAAGCTATCCCTAAGGTCGATTTTATATGGGAGACAAAGTTGTCCGGCGGCGGGGGTGTAATTTCCGGTCTTTTAAACTCGTACTTCGTATAATCTACGGTTACCTGCTTCTTACCCGCTAATCGCCGGTATTTGCTGCCGTATCCTAAGAGCATACCGGTGAGCACATTCCGCACCGTGTAGATATCCTCGGAGCTTACATCCGAGGGCTTCTGGATAAAATCACAGGCACCCAAGGCCAGGGCTTCCATGGTCATTTCCGCGCCCTGACGGGCCACTGCGGAAAGAATAATCACCGGTATCTCAATGCCTTGTTTCTTACGCTCTTTGAGAAATTCGATGCCGTTCATCTCCGGCATTTCAAGATCCAGTACGATAATATCAGGATTGGCCCGGGGGATTTTCCGCAGGGCAAAGAGCCCATTCATAGCTTTTTCAGCTACCTTGAGGCCGGGAGTTGACTCCACCATCTTACCTATCAGGTTACGCATCAGCGCCGAATCATCTACAATCAATACACCAATTTCGTCAACCACGATCCATCTTCTCCCTTCCCGGTGTTTTCAAAACTAAATAAATTTTTTATACAAGGTAGCCCACGGGGTCTTTACAAACTCAAATTGGGTATCCATCCCAAATAGGGACTCGGAATGGCCAATAAACAAAAAAGACTTGGAGGACATAGAATCCCAGAACCGTTTCATAACCCCCGTCTGTGCAGCTTCGTCAAAATAGATGATCACATTCCGGCAAAACACAATATCCAGATTTCTCAAGCCTGAATCATGCTTCAGATTGTGATAGTCAAACCGGATTCTCGCCATGATCTCCGGTTTAACCTTATACCCTCCGGTGATCCTATCAAAATACTTGTGCAGATAGGCAGCGGGGATCCCCTCCATACGGTTTTCCGCATAAAAGCCCTCTTTCCCGTTCAGCAGGCATTTTAGACTTATATCACTGGCCACGATTTCATATTTCCAGGGATGGGGTAGGATATCGCTCATAAGCATAGCAATACTATAGGGTTCTTCGCCGGTGGAACAGCCGGCGCTCCAAATTTTCAAGACCGTATTGCCGGTATTTTTCTTTATTTTAAGCAGTTCAGGAACTACATACTTTTCTAAGGTATCAAATTGGGCCTGATTACGAAAGAACCGGGTGAGATTCGTGGTAACGGAATCAAGAAAATTCTTAAGTTCTTCCTTGTCCCGGGTAATCATCGTAAAATAGGACTGGGCTGAATCTAACCCTTTGCCTCTGAGCCGTTCTTTGAGCCTGCTTTCTAAGATAGAACGGTTAGTTAGGGTAAAATTAATACCACTTTCATCATAGATGAGGCTTCGATACCGCTCAAAATCAGTATCGGTGAAGAAAACAGCTTCTACCATGGTTTGAATACTAAGAAATGTAGGATAGCGTGTCAATGGCTCGGAATAAGGCAACCGTACTTACTTAATTGAATTCATGGCAGAATAAGGAAATACTGCACCGCAGATAGGGTGTACGGTAATGCCTAAATCCTTAGGATGATTGCCCTGGGGCTCGGTGCAGGGCCGCTTGTCTTACCATGCAGGATTGGTTATATTTAATAAAATCGATATAATTACTGGGAATACCCGGTATGGGCAGCGACCGGATGGGGGAAAATCCGGCTTGAGACCGCTGACTCCCGTACCGTGATGGATAGGATAGCGTATGGAAATGTATTTACCCCGTATCTTGGATAGGATCAAAGGCCCTGTTGCCCTGGCTTTCAGTTATCAGGCGGAAGATGTGGTGGCATTACAGCTTGCGCTCCACTGCGGGGCGGAATCCCTGGAAGTGTTTACCTTGGATACCCTCAAACTGTTTCCGGAGACCCCGGGCTATCACGAAACCGTGGAAGCCTTTTTTCAGGTCCCCATCAAACGGTATTATCCTGACCCTGAGGCGGTTCAAGACTTAGAGAAAAAACTGGGCGAATGGGGTATGCGGGGCAGCCTGGAAGATCGCCACTATTGCTGCCATGTCCGAAAAGTCGCGCCCCTCTCCCAGGCCCTGCAAGGAAAAAGCGCCTGGATAACGGGGCTTAGGGCAGCCCAATCCGTTACCCGGAGCGGATTGCAGATCCTGGAGTATGATGAGCAGCATCAGCTTATGAAGATAAACCCCCTGGTTTCCTGGAGTGAAGCGGACCTGACTGCGTATATTCAGCGGCACGGCCTTCCCCTGCACCCCCGTTATGCGGCGGGCTTCAAGAGCATCGGCTGCGCGCCCTGCACCAGGGCGGTTAAGGAAGGGGAGGATATCCGGGCAGGGCGCTGGTGGTGGGAAAACCCTGAACATAAAGAATGTGGACTCCATGTAAGGAACAACTAAGGAAACGAAGGAAAAAATGAGGGAACTCGGGGGAACATGAATAAGCTGGATATGCTGGAATCCCAAAGTATCTTTATCATTCGGGAAGCCTATACGTCTTTTAAGAACATCGGGATGCTCTGGTCTATTGGTAAGGATAGTACGGTCCTGCTGTGGCTCGCGAAAAAGGCCTTTTTCGGGCATGTTCCCTTTGAGCTTATCCATATCGACACGAACTATAAGATCCCTGAAATGATCGCCTACCGGGACCGGCTTGCGAAGGACCTGCACCTCAGACTGGTGGTGGGGCAAAACAAGCGGGCATTGGCGGAGAAACGTACCTTTCCCGATGGACTTGATCGGATAGCCTGCTGCGGGGAACTGAAGACCCTTCCGTTAAAAGAGACCTTGGACGGCACTGGGAGCAGACGGGTCTATGATCCAAACCAGGATACCTGGGAGGAGGTGGAACGCGCCGAGCCGTACCATGCGGTGATTGTGGGGGTCCGCAGCGACGAGGAGGGCAGCCGTTCAAAGGAGCGGGTCTTTTCCGCCCGGGATGAGCAGAGCGAATGGGACGCCAGTACCCAGCCGCCAGAACTGTGGAACTTGTATAAAACCGAATTCGCGCCGAAAACCCATGTCCGGGTCCATCCCCTCCTGGAATGGACCGAACTTAACATCTGGGAATACATTGACCGGGAACAGATCCCCACCATCCCCCTCTATTACAATCAAGGGGATAATAAACGGTACCGTTCCTTGGGCTGTTATCCCTGTACCAACCCGGTTGAGTCCCCGGCGCGAAACCCCCGGGAAATCATCGCGGAACTTTTGAGCGGCAAATTCAGAAATATCTCGGAGCGTTCAGGCCGGGCCCAGGACCTGGACGGCGGCGGCACCCTGGAAACCCTCCGCAAAGCAGGATACATGTAATGGCTAAAGAACAGGCGGATACTCCCCTGGATCGGATGAACATCGTCATCACCGGTCATGTGGATCACGGGAAGAGTACCCTGGTGGGACGACTCCTGACCGATACCGGCTCGCTCCCGGAGGGTAAACTCCAGGCCGTGCAGGATTCCTGTAAAAAAAACGGCCGGGTCTTTGAATACGCTTTTTTGCTGGACGCCTTGGACGACGAGCAGAAACAGGGCATTACCATAGACAGCGCGCGGATATTCTTCAAGAGCAGGCTGCGGGAATACATCATCATTGATGCCCCGGGGCATATTGAATTTTTGCGGAACATGCTCAGCGGTGCGTCCCGGGCGGTTGCCGCGGTGCTAGTGATCGATGCGGTGGAGGGGGTTGCGGAAAATTCCCGGCGCCACGGCCTCTTGCTCTCGCTGCTGGGGATTTCCCAGGTCCTGGTGGCGGTGAATAAACTGGATGTTTTCAACTATGACGAACAGGTTTTTACCGCCATAGCGCGGGAATATGGGGCATATCTTGCGGACCTCCAGGTGACGCCCCTTGCCTTTGTGCCCATCAGCGCTCGGGAGGGAAAGAACATCACCTCCAAGGCCCCGGAGATGCACTGGTATACGGGGAAAACGGTTCTGGAGGTCCTGGATAGTTTTCATAATCCCCCTTCCAATGAACATGCGTTTTTTGCCATGCCCGTACAGGGGGTGTACCGTTTCAGTGATGCTAACGATGAACGCCGGATCTATGCGGGGACCGTGGTCAGCGGCGAGGTGAGGGTCGGGGATGAGGTGCGCTTTTTACCCTCCCGTAAGACCGCCCATATTAAAACCATTGAAGTCTGGAATGCCCCGCCCAAAACCGCCGCCAAAACCAACGAAGCAAGCGGCTTCACCCTGGAAGAAGCAATCTACGTGAAACGCGGGGAAGTGATGGTGCGGACCGACGAACAGGCCCCGGTCCGGGTCAGCGCGAAAATCAAGGCCAACCTGATATGGCTTGGGGGAAACCCTTTGACCTTTAATAAGCTGTACCTGTTTAAGCTGGGAAGCGTCAAGGTTGACGCCCGACTTGAACGGATAGAGCGGTTTTTGGGAGACCGGGATGGGGATTATACCGAGCTGCGGCGGCATGATTGCGGCAGTGTTACCCTGCGGCTTTCCCGGCCCATCAGCGTATCCGCCTTCTACGATAACCCGTCCCTGGGACGATTTGTTATCGTCGATGCATACAATGCGGTAGGAGGCGGTATTATCCTTGAAGCAGTAGAGGAATCGCAAAAAACGCAGGAACTGCCCGCTGGTTTTGAGGAAGAGCTATTCACCTTATTACATCGCTATTTTCCTCACCGGTTTTAATGGTCTCCCAACCTATGGAAACACAAAAAAGAAACGTCCGGGTTTTTGCAAGAATTTCAGCACTATGCTCACCGCTTACAAGCTTTTTATTCGTTTCTATACTTTGCCTTGTGTTTCTCAGGCTCCCATCCGTACTAGTTATTCGCCTTTTTGAGCATCGGGTAGATTTCCGCCAACCGCCTAGGTAAGCCTTTAGGCCCGAAACGTTAACAGACCTGTTAGGCGCAGTACCTCCGTTTTTTATTTTATTGCTATTATTACTCCAAATTTCATAAACCGATAGATACATTCTACATTATTAAATCCGGTATTTTTTAATATTTTTATTGTATCATTTATAGTATTTTCTCTATCCAAACTTTTTCTTTTTATCCACACGGCCTTTTCTTCTTTTGTTATTCCACTATTGTCAATATAATTATACCTCCATTCATTATACAAATTATTTATTAATTCTGATTCTCCAATAAATTGATCCAGATTTATTAAACAACCACCTTTCTCCAGTATTTTGTAAATTTTATTGTACAATTTTACTTTTTGCTCATTTTCCAAATGATGAATTGATAATGCGGAACATACTAAGAGCTTATGTCTAAATAACATAGGCCTTACGGAAAGCGATAAAAGCACAGGCGAACCTGAGCAGCCCCAGGTAAGAAACAGTCAGCTTTTCAAACCGGACCAGTATCTTGCGGAACCGGTTTATCCACGAATGAGCCGCCTCGACCACCCACCGGCGGGCTTGGTATGAGGGGTTTTGTTTGCTTTCGGCCTGTTCCTGCCCACACCCCTTGATCTAAACTTGACCCATAAATATTCCGTATTTCCCAAAAACTATGATTAATGAACAACTGCTTGGGAGGGCACTATGTCAGGAGAGAAAAGTTTCAATAGGGCGGAAGAATTCGCGGATGTGGATTTCAACGAGGCGAGGCTGGAAAAGCGGTTTGCGCGGACGATGGAAACGCTGTCCAAGCAGCCGGGCAATTCGATATGGACAAGCGCGGAAAACCG
>JAISPY010000076.1 GCA_031274565.1 Treponema sp. | reverse complement strand
CTGGGGAAGCCTGCTCGGTGTGCTGACCAAGTACGTGGACCTGGACCTTTCGGTTAGTACCATGACGGGAACGGAGTTTAACCCCTTCTCCGCCAATACTGGGGAGAAATACATCGTGTCCCTCACCCTGCCTACTACGGCCCAAAGCATAAGGTGGGGAACAGCCACTGATCCGACTTTTCGGTACTTCACCGTCCTCAAGGAAATAAGCGGCGCGAACGTTACAACCATCAGCCACAACGCCTTCCAGCGCTGTACCGCGCTGACTTCGGTGAACCTCCCGGCGGCAAGCTCCATCGGCGACATGGCCTTCAAGGACTGTAGCACGCTGACTTCGGTGAACCTCCCGGCGGCAAGCTCCATCGGCAAGTACGCCTTCGAGGGCTGTAGCACGCTGACTTCGGTGAACCTCCCGGCGGCAAGCTCCATCGGCAATTACGCCTTCTACGTCTGTAGCGCGCTGACTTCGGTGAGCCTCCCGGTGGCAACCTCCATCGACGATTACGCCTTCTACGGCTGTAGCGCGCTGACTTCGGTGAGCCTCCCGGCGGCAAGCTCCATCGGCGAAATGGCCTTCTACCGCTGTAGCGCGCTGAGTACGGTGAGCCTCCCGGCGAATTGTGACATAGCGTCTGATAATACCATACACGACAACTTCAAGGCCTACTACGACGGCAAGGGCGAACTGCAAGGCACCTACACCTACAGCGGAGGTTGGACAGGCCCCTAAGGGGGAAACGCAGCGGCTTGACACCCTTGATCGGGGACCACGCCGCTGCGGGTAAGCCCCGCCGCCCTGGTTTGGAACCCAAGGCAGGGATGCCCAGGAAAGCGGCGGGTCCTAAAGGTCCCGCATCGAGAGGATCGGCGCTTCCTCCGGCTGCTTTCCGGCCAGGATCCGGAGGCCCCGGTAAAACAAGAGCCCCAAGAGGACCCCCGCAGCCAGGGAAAACAGTTCCTTCAGGGACGCAAGACCCAAGCCCGAGGCCGCATAATCCCCCAGCAGCAAGCCCCCGGTAAAAAACCCTAGACCGCCCCCCAAGCGGCCGAGCCGCCAGAGGGGAGTATCCGAAGCGCCGGATTCAATGTACACCGGATCGCCGATCCCCGCGCCGCATCCATTCGGGGCCTCCAGCAAAACCAACGCTTTCTTATCCATCCTGCAGCAGTCCCCTGGAGCATCCCGCTCCACCTGGACCACCGCGATATTCCCCTTGAGCGCAACTACCTGACCGATTTCTTTCATGGGTTCCCGTTCCTTGATAATGAGCATACTGGATACTTATGGAAAAAGTATGGGGATCCCTCCGCGAATGACCACGGTGCTTAATTCGTGTAATTCGTGTAATTCGCGGACAAAAATTGTTATATGCGCCGGCCCTGTGGCTTTCTCCATACTTTCTACAAAATGTACGGGATAGTACTATATACAGCGGATAGACCGCAGTGAAAGAAAGGGGAAAGGGGGGAAAGAGCAGAAAATGAAAGAAGAAACCCTGGTCTTAGTGGTGGATGATGAGGAAAAAATCCTGGAGGTACTGAGTTCCTACCTGAAAATAAACGGGTTCCGGCCGCTCTGCGCAAAAAACGGCCAGGAGGGCATGGACCTGTTTCAGAAGAACCCGGTGTCCCTGGCGCTGCTCGACGTGATGCTGCCGGATCTAAGCGGGGAGGAGGTGTGCCGGAGGATCCGGGCGGGTTCGGATATTCCCATCATTATGATCACCGCCCAAGTGGACGAGGAAAGCATCATCCGGGGGCTGCATATCGGCGCGGACGATTATGTTACCAAGCCCTTCAGCCCCAGGCAGGTAATGGCCCGGGTGCAGGCAGCGCTGCGGCGGAAAACCGGAACCAGTGGCACGGAAAAACGCCTCGTATCCAGAGGGCTCGTAGCGGATATAGAAAACCGCCGGGTGCAACGGAACGGGACTGCTCTTGCCCTGACCCCCAAGGAATATAAGATTTTAATCACCCTCATGTCCCGGCCCGCGAAGATATTCACCCGGGATGAGATCCTTGAACAGATCCAAGGGGATGATTACGACAGCTTTGACCGGACCGTGGATACCCATATCAAAAATCTCCGGCAGAAAATCGAGGATGATCCCAAAGCGCCGGTCTTTATCCACACGGTATACGGCATGGGTTACCGCTTTGCCGGGGATACCTGAGGAAAGTGAGAAGTGGAAAGTGGGAAAGGGAGGAAAATATGGCTTGCAAAAAAATCAGCCTGAAACAGCGGCTCATGCTCACCTACGCCCTGTTTATCAGCCTGGCCCTGGGGGTCTTAACGGTCCTCATCAACTATTGCTTCGGGATCATCTTCGCAGACCTGGTTAAGGAGAATATCCGGGAAAAAAACGAGGAAATCCTCCGGATCATTACGGAACAATACAACCCCCTGGCCGGCACGTTTGACTCATTCAGCCTGGAAGCCTTGGGAATGCACTTTGTCCACGAGGGGTATATTGTTACGATTCTGGATCATGCGGGAAACCCGGTCTGGGACGCCCGTTCCTGCGATATGCAACAGTGCATGGATATTATCGGCGAAATTACCGAAAGAATGGAAAACCAGATCCGCCTCAACGGGGCGTTTCAGCAGGTGCGCTACCCCCTGACCTACCGGAACCAAACCATAGGCTCCCTCAGCATCGAAACCTACGGGCCTTTCTTTTACAGCGAAACCGAATTCGGTTTTCTCGCTTCCATAAATCGCCTGCTCTTTGCGGCAGGCCTGATTTTTATCCTCTTGAGCATCGCGGTTTCCCTCTTCCTCGCCAGCGCCCTGTCCCGGCCCATCCTCAAGGCCAGCGAAGCCGCCCAGCTCATCGCTCGGGAAGGGGCCGGCGGACGGTCCGTCCGCATCAGCGAGGCCTATAGGACCCGGGAACTCTATGAACTTTCCCGGTCGATCAATGAACTAGCCCGGGAACTGGAAGCGGGAGAACGCCGGCAGAAACAGCTCGCCGCTGATGTGGCCCACGAATTACGCACCCCCCTAACCTGCCTGCAGGGGACTATCGAAGCCATGCTCGACGGAGTCTGGGAGCCTACGGAGGAACGGCTTGCCGGGTGCCACCAGGAGATTTTACGGCTCAGCGCCCTGGTGGAGGATCTGCGGCTGCTGACCAACCTGGAATGGGAGCATCTGGAACTGCATACCACCGAATTTGCCTTTGAAAAACTCCTCCGCCAGGCTGCGGAACAGTTCCTTCCCGCTGCCGGAGAAAAGGGGATAGCCCTGCTCCTGGACCTGCAACCCGGTTGCATCCAGGGGGATTATAACCGACTGAAACAGGTTTTTATCA
>JAISPY010000068.1 GCA_031274565.1 Treponema sp. | reverse complement strand
GACGCGGATATACATTGCAGTATTCTTGCTTTCAGACGCCTGTTCGCCATTGCTAAACTTCTGATACCACGAAAAACTAGCACTCAGCTCAGAGGAAGTCCAGTATGAACCGCTTTGAAAGCCGCCCAAACCCTTTGCCTTGAGGTTTTTATACATCAGATCAAGCTCGTCTTTACTCGGCAAAAACCAGTCGCCAAATTCACCCTGCTCATACGCGTCAGCTACTTGCGCTGCCTGCATGGTTTCCCCCTTTTGATTAAGCAACTCAACGATAATTTGGGTGTTTCGTTTCCCGTTCCCTATACCATTGGTGGTACCATTCACATTGCTGTCGGCTGCACCCCATGGCCATACACCGGGAATATCTGCCGACGCGGCCTCAAGATAGCGCCAGCCGTTCATAGAAAAACCCATGTCATAAAACACAATGCCGCCAGCAGGGCCGGTGTCGCCGATTTTGTAAGTGGTGGGTGCGGGTGGCGGGGCCGATGATTGTACCGGAGTCGCCGGTACGGTTGTATTCCTGCCGGTGTTTCCCCTCTGCACCGTTGGTGTTCCAGCGGTTCCGCCTCCGCTTGCTAACACCATTTTCTTGAGTAAACTTTTAATAACCCTATCCTCCTAAAAAATTATAGTAAGTGTACGCTTATGGTGACAGTCACCCCTGCGTTTGCCGAACCCGAGCCGCCGTTAGGCGGCGAAGCGTAAATAGACCTATTATACGCCGTTTGCCCATACCTCATTATTTAATTTAAAAAATTTATTTTTTTCTGGGAATAAAGCCAATTTGATACCCCACTGTAGCATTGATAAAAAAGGCATAATACTTCGATGGATCAATAGCGACAATCGGACGCACTTCGGCAAACAGTACACCTGGTCCAACATTCCATCCTGCTCTTGCTCCTCCAAGAATAGCAATATTACCCGGACTGGTGGGGAGAACAATTTTTCCGATTCCCAAAAAAAGATCCACTTCAAACCTTGATGGACGTATTGTCAATGTTGGCAATATTGAAAGAATAGGTCCTTCATACATATTTCCACCAAAATCAAGCGCAATTCCAAACAGGTCAAAAGGCTGGACCATTAGATAGATACCATATCCAAAAGGCACGTTTTTAAAATGATAATGACTACTAAGATCCTGGCCTATAGGCGATGCACTGTAACCAACATTGAAACAGGCATACAGCCATTGATATTTCCATTGATCCGCAGGATTAATTCTTCCCAGTAATCCGGTCAAGGTTGGATCATATCGAATATTTATTGTTCTGGTGCCGATTATTTCAGCGGTTTCTACAGCAATCGCCTGGACTCTCATACGGTACATATCCCGGTACGGTACTATGGAACCTGAAACTAAAACCTGGGCGCCTATCATGTGGCCAACGCTCACCGCTGTTTCATCACTTACAGAACCTGACATATTAAAATTCAATTCTGATTCCAGCGTTTCCAAACGGCTTCGTTCTACAACTCTTATATTGCCAGTATTGACAAAGGCGATCAAAAGTTCCTGAACAATAAAACCAGAAAGATTTTGTGTTTCTGCTTCAAAGTTTATAACCGCGATAGTTGAACCTGACGGTACTTTTGAAGAAAAAAAGTCTACCGAATCAAGAATTGCCTCATCCAGTGTCATACTGGTCTGAGCATACAAAAAAGATGCACCCCATAACAAAAGCCATAAAACCACTAATTTTCTCATTTTACAAACTCCTTTATAATTTATACCATTCCTGCACGTACCACAGCCGTATCCTTTCACCGGCAACGCCGGAAAATGCCTCTTGTTATTTTTGTTCTTGCGGAATAACGGAGATGAAACTACCGATCCGCGGACCTCTTTACGCCGAGCCGTTTTCCCGGTAAACCAATTCCCCCAGGGCGGAGGACGGGACATACGCGTCTCAGTTTCGGGAATAGTATGCAGCCCCAGGGCGCGTATTTTGGGAAAGAAAGAGGTATAAAATCGAAGTACTTTATATCCTAGTAAATCTATCGGAAATATATATGTATGTGTGTATGGGGGGGGGGGGGGGGGGGTAAACACAAAAAAATCACTATGCAAGGACATGAGACACTCCTTATGGGTTACATCAGCGGAGGCTGGTTTGGACGAACCAAACCGGTTCCGCCGCTGCGTGGCGGCTATCCCTGCGGAAACCGCAGGTACGGCCCGGGCCCCCCTCGCATAAAACCACACGGCCCCCGGATAACCGGGGAGACCGCCTGGGAGAGGCTACGGCGCGTACCCTCCGCGATGGCGGAGGAGCGGCGCGTACCGGACGGGGGTTTCAGGGCTGACTGGGCCGGCCTCATTTTTTATACTCCTGCGGAAGTGTTTAGTCAAGTGCTTTTTTATCTTTTTTGTTTTTTTCTCCTTTTTTTCTAGCCCTGGTTACGCCCAGGGCGGCAAAAAATCGCTTGACAAGGCGATCAGGTTTTTAATAATATATAGTAGTCTTATGTATTTTATAGGATAAAGGATAGACTATGGTCGGTGCATACCTTATTCGCCTCGAACAGGTGTCAAAATGCTATGGAACCACGGACGGCTCAGGAACCACGCAAAAAAAGAGCAGTCCTCCCCCGTATGTGCTGGATGCCATTACCCTCAATATCCCGCAGGGAGCATTCCATGTATTCCTCGGCTGGAGCGGCTGCGGTAAATTAACCCTGATCAATATCATCGCCGAGTTTGTGGAAAAACATCAGGGCGGGTGGTTGTGGACGGGAAGGAGGTTACTAAACCGGGTTTTGAGCGGGGAGTCGTTTTTCAGAACGCGGATTCCGCGATCTTTCCGTGGATCACGGTTTGGAAAAATGTAGAATACGGCCTGCGGATCCGAAAGGTCCCTGGCCCTAAGCGGCGGGACATGGTTAAGCGCGGCATCAGTTTGGTGGGCCTGGAAGGACACGAGAAAAATACCCCCACGAACTCTCAGGGGGCATGAAGCAGCGGGTACAAATCGCCCGGAGCATGGTGAATAACCCCAAGATATGGTAGGATAAGGAAATACTTCACCCCAGATCCGTGGTACAGAAACACCTAATTCCTTAGTATACAAAGAAATACCAATTTAAATGCGGTTGCTCTGGCCCCGTTCCCTAATCCCGATGCTCTAGAGTACTATGGAGCCATGACGAAAATTCCCTTCTCCCCGGTGGACCTTATCAGAGAGGCCTTTCATTATCAGAGCCGGTTTGATGGTTCCACCATGGTGTTTAAAATCGATTTTCCGGTTACCGAAGATCCCGCTTTTTCTTATTTGATGAAGGATCTGGCCCTCCTTGCCCGGATTGGGTTCCGGGTGGTGATTGTACCCGGCGCTAAAGAACGGATCGACGCGGTATTGCGGGAATACCGCATCGTTTCCCAGTACCAGAAAGAGACCCGGATCACCACCGCCAAGGCGATTCCCTTTGTGGAGATGGCGGCCTTTGATGTGGCCACCCGGTTCATCACCGGTCTTTCAGCGAATCGGGTGGATGCGGTGATTGGAAATTTTGTCCGTGCCCGAGGGCTGGGGGTCTGTGAAGGGCTGGATATGGAGCACACCGGTACGGTGGACCGGATCCGCACGGAATCTATTGAACGGGTTATCAAGCTGGGGATGGTACCTATCCTCCCCTGTATCGGCTGGAGTCCTTCGGGGAAGCCCTACAATGTGCCCAGTGATGAGATAGCCCTCGCCGCTTCCGGGGCCTTGGGTGCGGTGAAGCTGTTCATCATTTCCGTAAGCGAGGGACTGCGGACTGGGGCCTATGCCGTACCGAAACACCTGGAAGTGGACTCTGCGGACCGTATTGTCCGCTTAACCCCCCAGGAAGCAGAGGCCATCCTGGAAACCAATGTGTTCTTGCAGGGCTTGGGCGCCCAAGACCAGGCTCTACAAGAACTCCGGCTGGCCCTGCAAGCCTCTCAAGCCGGAGTCGAGCGGGTTCATATCATAGACGGCCGGGAAGAGGGGGCGGTCCTGCGGGAGCTGTTTTCCAACCTTGGGGTAGGGACCATGGTGTATGCCGATGAATACGAGGCCATCCGTCCTTTGAAGACCGCGGATATTCCCGGGATTCTGCGGCTCATGGAGCCGCTGGTGCGGCAGGGGAACTTGGTGCGGCGTACTGCGGAGCAGATCCAGGAGAAGCTGGCCGATTATGTGGTGTTCGCTATTGACGGTTCGGTGCACGCCTGTGGTGCGCTCCACTACTGGGGGGAAGGGCAGGCGGAAATTGCCGCAGTGGCCACTGACCCTGGGTATACGGATATAGGTTTGGGCCGGCGCATTGTCCGCTGTCTTATTGAGCGGGCGGTGAAACAGGAACTGCACCGGGTGTTTGTGCTCACCACCCATACCCACGACTGGTTTGAATCCTTGGGCTTTACGGAATGTTCGGTGGAGAGCCTTCCCGAATGCCGGCGCAAAGTGTATGACCATAAGCGGCGGAGCAAGATTTTCGCGTTGGATCTGTGATTTTTTTGTTTTTTTTCTAATGGCGGCGGTGATCCAGAACGTATGATGAACCCGCAGGCGTTCGGGGGTTCCCGGTTTCCAGCCTGCGGGCATGATCGGGC
>JAISPY010000282.1 GCA_031274565.1 Treponema sp. | reverse complement strand
TCGTAATCCCCGGAACGCTGATTGGTATTGCGGACCATGATGGCAATAGGGGTTCCCAGGGTCTTTCCCTCAAACACCCCGGAGAGGATCTCCGGTTCATCCCCCTCAGTCCGTGTGGTAGCAGGACCTCCGCCCCCAGGCCGCCGCCGCTTCAATTCCCGTCTAATCGCTTCGATGCCCAGAGCAATACCCGCAGGACAGCCGTCAACCACGCAGCCCAAGGCAGGCCCGTGGGATTCCCCAAAGGTGGTAACGGTAAAGATGGTTCCAAAATGGTTTCCCCCCATGGCGCTTACTCCTTAAAGGCTTCCACTTCCGTCAGGCTCGGAGGATTCGCCCCGTGTCGGGTACAGACCAGGGATGCGGCCTTATTGGCAAAGCCCAGGGCTTCGGAGAGTTCCCCTTCCGTCAGGGAGGCCACCTGATGCGGAGACAGGTTTCCCTTGAGTTCAAGCCACGCGAGAAAGGCGCCGTGAAACGTATCTCCCGCGCCAATGGTATCCGCTACCCTAACCGGGATCCCCGGGGTCTGTACCCGGACGAGGGCGCCCGTATCCCGCTGGAGCACGGCCAAAGCCCCTGCGGATCCTTGGGTAACGAGCACTAAGCGAGGACCCAGGCGCAGGACGTGTTCCATGGATGCTTGTAGGGTCAGCCCAGGGTAGATATAGGCCACATCCTCGGCGGAGATCTTCAGTATAGTGGAGGCTCGTAGCCATCCTTCAAAACGGCTCACATAGGCTGCCCGATCCTGGATCATAAAGGGCCGGATATTGGGATCCACCGAGATAACCAGCCCTGGTTTGCCCTGCGCTGCAGTCCTGGCATATTCCCGGAAGATCAGGGATTCGATGGCCGAGGCCACTGGTTCCATGGTCATCGCAATGGAACCAAACATAATACACCGGGTTGCTGCAGGTAGCTGCGCGGGAATATCCACCGGCGACAGGGAACGGTCCGCAGTCCCCTCGGTATAGAAGATATACTGAGGTTCCCTGCCTGCTTCGAGGCGCACAAAGGCCAGGGTGGAATGTTCGCAAGACCGGACAAGCAAATCGGTCCCTACCTGGTTTTGTATGAGCCGCTGGATCAACAGGTCCCCAAAGAAATCCCGAGAAAGTCGTCCCAGAAACTGCACCGGCGCGCCAAGCCTCCCCACTGCCAGGGCGGTATTATAGGGGCTTCCTCCTGGATAGGGAAGGAAACCGGTCTTGCCCCCCGGCATTTCCACGGGAACCATATCGATCAGCGCTTCACCACCACATACAATCATAACGTAACTCCATGAACCAGCCTATTCTCGAAAACCCCCGGTACGGTTCTTGAGGGTCTGCGGCAACACACCCGTTTTGGCTTGTTTTATCACTCTCCTAAGGTACCGATTTTTCTCCTGATCCGCAAGCCTATCATCAGGGTAAGAGCATTTGGGGGAGGGTTTGACGAGTTGCAGGAACAGGCAGATCACCATTTCGACCGATTCCTGCCGTCGGTTCCCAGGAAAAAAGAGGTCCGCCGATTAAAGGGAGCCGCAGCGGGGTCTGCTGCTACGGTTCCCCTGGGGAAAAAGATGCCGGCCAAGCCATACCAAGCCGCCTTGCAGTAGGTATTGAAGCGGCTTATTACCCATCATTAATCATCCACACAAACCCAATTCCGAGGGAATTGACGTAATTGCCCTCGTACCCAACACCCCGGTACCGTATATCAAACCCCAAGCCGTCCCAGGTCAAAGCAATGCCCGCATCAAACCCAATTCCAATTCCTACAGGCCAGCTAATATTGAATAAACCGTCCGCGTAGAGTCTCGCGTTAAAATCCTCTGCATTTGCGGTGAGGGGATACACCAAGCCGGCGTATAGGGAGCCGCCAAAAACTAGAGGCGCAAATTCCCAGGTATCATAGCCGCCCAATAGATAAGGATAGACTCCTATTCCCACTGAGGTGAAGGGCAGGAGCGACCAATGGCAATCGGCACCCTCCACCCCCATGCCGATTATGTTGCCGGACCATTCCAGCGCAACATTTAGCAGCCCTAAACTATTTCTTGCGGCATATTCTACTCGGCTTGTAAGAAAATCAGACTTAAAATCCGCCCATTTTCGTTCCGCTTCGGCTTTCTTCCGAGCTGCTGCCGCCGCCTTCTCCGCCGCTTTCCGTTCCGCTTCGGCTTTCTTCCGAGCTGCTGCCGCTGCCTCCTCCGCCGCTTTCCGGGCTGCCTCCGTTGCTTCCGCTTCCGCCGCCCGCCGGGCAGTTAGTTCCGCTTCCTGCCCGGTAAGGGAGCGGGCAAGCTCCTCCATGACCCGCATACCGTCATCAAGGCTTTGATAATCCACGGATTTACCGATCTCCTGCACCCCGGTAAGCAGGTTGATGATCGCCGCGTTGAACATAGTGATCCGTCCCAATTTACGGGCCGTTACGGAAAGCACCAGCTCTGGATTCGTCCCCCGGCCAATATCCGGCAGGTATTCATCCGCGGTATTCCCGCTGAACTGGTGGTCGTATTCTTTCTGCACCTGCTCAAGACTGGAGGTCCGGGGATAGACCGCATACTTCCCGCTCCGGATGATACGGATAGCCAAAATCTGGGCCAGCACATCCGCGTTCCGAGGGTCAGCGCCGCCGTTTAACTGCACCGGCACCACCGCCAGCCGGGGGAGGCCGGTAGGATCTATCCTGCTTGCGGCAACGATATTCTGCGCCATCCCCGGCAGCTTAGGCCGGATTTCTTCAATCTCCCCGTAGGTCTGGAGGTCCCCGGCTACCTGCCGCAGCTCGTCTATCTTGAGAATCGAAATGACCAGGAGCTTCTGTGCCCCCAGCCGGGTAATGTTCCCGGAAACCACGTACTGCGCCCCAAGCTGTTTTCCCAAGGCTATGATGGTATCTGGATCGGTCATGCTGGACTCATGCTGGAAACGTTGTTCCCTGCGTATCGCCTGGTTGATGCTGGTCCGGGGTATGGGGTTGAACACCCGGTTTAACTCCCCATCAAAGGAAAATAATTCGGCTATGGTTTCCCCGTCTTCTCCCTCGCCGCCGGTAAAGGGCAGCACCGCCAGGGTATCCTTTGCCGCGACTCCGCCGCAGATTGCCAGCGCCAGCAGGGACGCCAGTAAGCTCCTGTTCATAAGCATCTCCTTTGCCGGGGAGGGTAGTCCCTAGCAGCCTGTTGCACGTGTAGGTTTTTATGGCATTTTTCCTTGAAAAATGCCATAAAAACCACGATACATGGGCTCCTTATGGAGTTTGCAGGGTAAAAAATCGCCTGATCGGCGATTTTTTTTGGATTAAATGCGCGAAGCGCAACAAACTCCTAGCGTCCCACCGTATTCACCGGCACGATCCGGTTTTGGACGATATCACACACATTCCACCTGAAACCGCTGCCTCCTCCAGGAACCGTAAAGGCGTCCAAAAGCTGGCTGCTGTTATACACCCGGATAGTGGCCCCTGAATTGGATAAAGCCGTGGAGGAGCCTCGGCCGGAATTGGTATAATCGATCACATAGAGGTGATAGACCCCGCCAGCTTCGGCCCGGGCCACGGTTATGGTTTCAGGCCCATACCCCGAAGTATCATCCCGATCCAGTTTCACGCTCCCGTCAGTCATGTTACGCATGTTCCGGTAGGAAATATGATAGCCCCCTTGTTTTTCCAAGTGGATGTCCAAGTCCGCAGGCCTCTCCCCCCAATCCAGCACGAACCGGAAATCTCCCCGCATCTCCGGGGAAATGGAGAACCAGTTATGGATCACCGTGTTAAGCTGAATCCTAAAGGTGATGGAACTGGTGATAAACCCCTCTTTGCTAAAGACCAGGGTGAAAGTCCCGTCCGCCCGCTCCGGAAAGGCGATGATCCCCCGGTTATCCGTAACAAAGCTGCCAATGCCCGGTATGTCCACCTGGGCCGCCGGTATGGGATTCCCGTCCAGGGCGTTACCGAAGCGCATGGGTATGAGCTTGTCCAGTTTCATTAAGGCCATGTCAGACAGCACCATGGCTCGCTCCACATCCGGCCCCAGGCTAAAGGAAAAATCCGGAATCCCCGGGCTTTGACTATAGGCCAGCGCCCCCAGTCCCAGCGCCATAAGCGCTGCGATTATACTCTTCATACTTCACTCCTTTCTTTGG
>JAISPY010000264.1 GCA_031274565.1 Treponema sp. | reverse complement strand
TAGGGTAGCGCCCTATGGTGAAGGGCACGGCGTAGTACTGCATGATGCCATTGGCGGAAGGGGCTGAGAAGGCTGCGGCCTTCCCCGCGGTAACGGCCCCGACTGCCGCCTCAAGCGCCCCTCCGAAGGTGTCTTTTTCGCTCTCCCGCATATCCTTCCCCAGCCGCTCCGTGTCCGGGTGGGCCGCCACGAGCCCGCCGGCACTGAACACCATGGCGTACCCGTCTCCGAAGGGCTTAATCCCTTCCGTAATAGCCTGTATCCGGGATATTTCAAAGGAAATCCCTGTAATCCCCACCATAACCCCGGCGTCTTTCACGGGAACACACATATTTGCCGCTAACACGCTATTGCCTCCGATGAGCAGCACCGTAGGCTCAAACACAAACTCCTCCCCATTAGTTACCCGCGTAACCGCGTCAAACGGGAAGGTCCTGATAGGCTCCATATCAATACCATTCGGCTTAGCTGACCAGCCCGGGGCATAGCGCCCGGTTGCGTCGGTTCCGTGGGTGCCGGCATACACCTCATCCATACCGTCAAGGGCCTGGGGCGCCCAGTTCGCATAGACCGCGGTAACTTCCGGGTGAGCGGCGCGGGTCTGCCGCAGCATCAGGTTGAAATACCACCGCCGCTGTGCAGGCGGTATGTCCTTGTAACCCTCCATGACATGCGCGAGGGCCCGTGAAGTCTCGATGTACACCCCGAACCAGGTCTGTATATCTTTACCGCCCTGAACGGCAAGACTCTTAGCCTCCTCCTCCGCGAGCCGGCTGATTTCCTTTTGAGACAAGCTCACCGTAACTCCCGCAAGCAGGGCTATGCCGACGACATTAAACGCGCTGATCACCGCGACCAGTTTCACCCCAATCTTCATACTCACTCCTTAGAACACCATGAAGGGATTTAACCATGAAAGCCCCCTAAAAGGAAAGCCGGGAGAAGCCTCCCCCAGTCGGGTAGAACCGGAGAGGTAACTTCCCGGTTCTACCCGTGCGCATACCCTCGGTACGTTTGAGGAACGACGCAACCCGCATATTTCGATTGCCCTCTACAGCGCCTCCTGGATTGTGCCGATAAGAAAAAAGGAGTATGCGTAAAAAAATGGGGTTTGTAAAACCATTGAGCGTGCTGGTATGCTTGCATAGTTGTTTCATTTTTCCACTGTATGGCGCGACCCTAAGCTTTCTGGTCATCGAGACCGGGGTTCGGCAAGGCAGCCCGGTGCAGGAATCTTCACAGCGCTGGGAAACCGGCTTGATGGATGCGTTTTTTGAGGCAGGACATATCGTGAGTAATGCCGCGATTATGCAAGTCCCCAGGAGACCGGAAGGGGAATTTCCTCAGGAAGCCCAAGGGAAACTGCAAGAGGCCATCGCGGGAGGGTCTGATTTTTTTATCCTCGTCCTTATGGAGTATCCGGGTACCAGGGAACATCCTTCGCCAAGACCCCAATCGATTTCCCTCAAGCTTTTCAGCATCCAGCCCTATCACAGTATAGGGGAACAACACTACCCCCAGACCATCAGTAAATCACCTTCGGAAGAACTGCTTGAGGTCAAAAAAGCGGCCCGGATCTTCCTGGCTTACCTAGGAGGCTGACCGGAGAATGGGAGAGCGTCTCCTGGGACCTTCAGGGTTGCTCCCTATTCAGGATAAATGGTTAACAACCGTCTCGAAGGATCGGTATGAGTATGCAGTATATGAAAAAAAAACAGCTTGCGGCGGGTGTTATAGCCGTATGTATCCTATGCATCAGCGCGTCTGAGTGGGAAGGAAGCGTCTGGGAAGGAAACGCCGTGGTTTCTACCACCGGTGAGCTTCCGACAGAAGGTCTTTATGGGGCAACCAATGCGTTCCCCCGGAATACGGTGGTGTATATTACCAATCTGGAAACAGAAAAAACCATACCGGTTACGGTTGTCGCGAGCCTAGACAATCCAGGGCTTTTGATCACCCTTACCAGGGAAGCGGCGGAGGCAATAGGGATGCCCATCGGTTCTTTGGGCAGAATCAAGATGATACAGCCGGCGGACCCGGAAGCCTTTTCTCAATATCTCGCTCAAAAAGACCGCACCGTTGCTGAGGCAGATCCTTCGATGGGTGTCCGGGAAGCGGGCGCTGCTAAGACACCCCTTCCTGAAAAGCCTTCCCCGCCCCCTGCCGTCGCACCGCCCCGCCCCCCGGAAGATACGTCCCTCAAGGATGCTATAGGTATCCCCAATGCCTATAAACCCGGTACCCCTGCAGCATTAAGCGGGAACGAGCGAACCAGTCCGGATCCGGAACTGACGGCGATCCGTCCTGCGGAACCAGCATCTTCGGGAACCAATCGGCCTGATGTTACGGCCTTTCCTGGCGCCGCTGAAGATGTGACGGTAACCATTACCGAAAAACCAGAAGAACGGCTGGAACAGCCTGAAACCTATTTGCAGGGAGCCGTAACTGCCACCCAGCCCGAAGCTCCCAGCGAGGTAGCGGAAAGCCGCGGCGCGGAAGGATTGCCGGTACGGCTTCCCCCCACCGCAGCGGAGGACCTTACCAAGCAACCCGAAGCAGCCGGAGAAGAAGCGGAAACTCCCGATGTTACTGCTCCGGAAGCACACCCCCTCAGCAGTACCGGTACCCTCACCATTCAGGAAAAACCCCTCTTAGAAACCGGGGTAGTAAACCCGGAAACCTCTTTGCCCCAGGAACTCCCCACGAGTACTACCCAGGAGGCGGAAGCGCCGATCCAAGAAAAACCGAGCGCCGAAGGGGTAACAATCGTGGAACGAACCGCGGTCCCTGAAGGAACCCGGTATAATGCGGATGCCTACCGGTTGGTTGAAGCGGAAGAGCGGCCTCCTGCAGAACGGGCAGCGGCCGAGCTTCCTCCAGAAGCGGAAATAGCCCCCATCCCCAATGCTCCCCTCGCGATTCCTGCTCAGACTGCTCAAGCTATCGATCCTACTTTCATTATCCCGCCCCTGGCGAATTCCCAGCGAGAACTGCAATTAACGCCCCAAATACCCCCAATCCCGGCGTCCCCGCCTCTACACGCTGGGCAGTTTTCAGTACCGGTGATCAGCCGCTTGGAAGCAGGTAAGTATTACCTCCAATTAGGAGCGTACCATACCCCCAGCCTGGTAGAGCTGGAGTTATCCAAGATAGGAGGAACCCCCTATCCCGTAACCATACAACAGGTTCCTAATGCACAGAACCCGGCCAGATCCCTCTATCGGATTCTGCTGGGTCCCTTGAATCTGGGAGAAAGCGACGCCCTCTTGCGACGTTTCAAAGGTATTGGATACCCGGATGCCTTCGTGAGACGGGGGACGTAAGCCACCGTCAACAACTCAAGATCCCCGCGGAGGAAAACCGTGGTATAATCATAAGAAACAGGATGACAAGGATGGAAAAAAATCGGGAGGTGATCTAGAAAGGATGATGGATAGAGGAAGGGGAAATGACCAAGAGGATAAAAGATGATTCTATGAAAGAATGCTAATCACCATAGACATCAATTACAGCTTTGTTTGATACCCGGCATACTTTCTGGATCACCACCGAAATTCTTTGTCGGTAAACGAATCCGCGCACGTTACGGACAGCAACGTGCGCATACCTCTTACGGACGACCAGGAACGCCCGGTCTATTGCCAGGACCGGGAGCGGTACTCGGTCCGCCTCCCGCGTTTGTGTATTTCGACGCAGTGAATGTTCCCGCCTGCGTCCCCTTTGTGTAGGCCGCGCCGGAATAAAGGCCGTGGAAATCGGTTCCCCCGGATATACTGCCGTCTGTATAGATAGCGTATTGGGTTCCTGAGACCAAGGCGGGGCTGCTAAAGAGCATACATAAAGTTCCCCGGTAGGTTCGCGGCAGTTGTAACGTCAGCGCTTCTTTGCCGTCGATGCTTTCAATATGCAAAATCGCAGCCGCATTGGATGCGCTGGTAAACTCCACAGAACACTGCGTACTTGGGGATGTTGTCGGTTTGCTGGTAGCACCGCCCAGGCCGATGAGCGTTCCGCCGGTGATGGCAAAGGTGTTATTGTCGCAGTCAAAGCCTTCTTCCGGGGATTGCGTACCGCAGGAAATAACCGTCCCGCCGGAAATCGCTATGGTTCCGTTACTGTCAATGCCGTCGTTGTTGCTGCTGTTGCAAAAAATGGCGCCTCCTGAAATAATAATTTTCCCCTGATTCAGGCTCGCTCCGGTTGTGGGGTTATTGCCTCCTGAGGCGTTGATTGCGTCATCATAGCTGTCTATCTCGATGTCGCCCCCTGAGATAGTAAGCGTATATTCACATTCCAGCCCCTCGGCGCCGTCGGTGTAGGTATAGATCACGATTTTTCCGCCGCTTATCGTAATGTTGTTATCGCTCTTTATCCCCTTGGACTTAGTATCATACGCGCCATAAACGTAGGCTTCGCCGGTGGTGGTTACATTCAGATTGCCCCCTGAAATAGTAATATCCCCGTCAACACTTATTCCCTTGCCGCCGGTTCCGGTACTGAGCATGGTAATATCACCACCAGAAATAGTTAAATCGCCGTCGCATTTTATCCCCGCACAGGCGGTCGTTTTATCGGCCTCATCGCTTTCTGTATCCCAGTATCCGTTACCGGCTGTATAAAGCGTTAGGCTGCCGCTGGCAATAGTTACATCACCGTCGCTGCTTAAACATTTTGAGCCGTTCCCATATACGGTAATTTCCATTTCAGGGGTGGATGACGAGGAGCCGCTTGCGCCGATGACAATATCCCCGTCGCTTTTTACGCCGTGGGCTTTTACCTCCTCCGCCGTGGTAACAATTTCAAATACGCCGCCGGTAATAGCAACAGCGTCATCCCCCTGAATGCCGTCGCCTTTAGTCCGCGCTGTAAATGTTCCGCCCGAAATGTTCACGGTTTTGGCGTTTATTCCGTCTTTCACCGCTTCCTTTACCCAAATAGTCCCGCCTGTTTGGGTAATAGTTCCCTTTGACGCGATGCCGTGTCCTGCTTTACCGCGCACTTCAAGAACACCCGTCCCAGCAAAGGCCAGATCGCCTTTGCTGTAAAACGCGGCTTTGTCGCCGCTCCCCGCGCTGTCGATAAGGCGGTTTGCTGTTCCGTCACCAATCGTAACGGTAAGCGTTCCGCCGCCGGTGTTGTTGATTGCCGCGCCGTCCGCAGCGGTAAGCCCCAGGCCGTTGAGGTAGAGATTCGCCTGATAATCGCCTGAAAATGTTACCGAACCGGCGGAACTTATCCCCTGTAAAACGATGT
>JAISPY010000259.1 GCA_031274565.1 Treponema sp. | reverse complement strand
GGATTACGGATATGATTTTCTTTTATGCGAAAGATGTGAAGCAGTTCATTTTTAATACGCAATTTGAGCGGTATAAAAGCGATTATGTCGCCGCTTCATACAACCATGTTGATCCTGATGGACGGCGGTATAAGGCGTCCGAGCTTTCCGCCGCTAAACCCGGCGGTGATACAAGTTATGAATGGCATGGGTTTAAGCCGCCGCAGGGCAGATATTGGGCATATTCAAAAGAGCATTTGGATGAATTTGAACAGAAAGGACTTATTCATTTTTCGTCGAACGGGCGTCCGTATTTGAAACGGTATCTTGATGAAATGCCCGGTTCCAGCGTTAATAATTTTTGGGACAACTGTGTTTTCAGAAACAGGGAAGAACGCATCGGTTACCCGACACAAAAGCCCGCAGCTCTTTTAGAGCGGATTATCAAATGTGCAAGCAACGAGGGCGACCTTGTCCTTGACCCGTTTATGGGCGGCGGCACGACTATCGCCGTTGCGGATCGGCTTAACCGGCAATGGATAGGGGTTGACCAGTCGGCAATGGCGGTAAAGGTGACGGAATTACGCCTGCAAAAACAGGCGGACTTGTTCAGTTCCCCCTACACGGTGCAGCTTCACAAATACGATTACGATACCCTCCGCTACAAAGACGCTTTTCAGTTTGAGGCGTGGATTGTACAGCAGTTCGGCGGAACGCCCAACGCGAAACAGCGCGGCGACATGGGGCTTGACGGCAAGGCTGCGGATGGTGCGCCGATTCAGGTGAAGCGTTCCGACAATATCGGGCGTAATGTAATAGACAATTTTATCGCGGCGGTTCAGCGTTTTGATAAACCATTGCTGGAAAAAAACATTACCGCGAAAAAACCCATCGGGTATATCATCGCGTTCTCCTTTGGCAAGGGCGCCATTGAAGAAGTTGCCCGGCTAAAAAACAAGGAAGACCGCATCATAAAACTGGTAACCGTGGATGAAATAATCCCCATCGCCACAAAGCCTGCTATCGGGGTGCATATCAACGAATTGGAAAAAGACATAAAAGGCAACCGCAAAATAGAATTAATCGCGGCAGGCCAAAGCCCCGCGGGAATTGAGTTTTATAGCTGGGATTTTACGTATGACAAAGAGAAAGGCTTTAAGCCGTCAATCATTATCGATAAGGCAGGCAGGCAAATACAGTCGTTCAAAACAGGCATTCACATCATAGCGGTTAAAGTTGTTGATAATGACGGCCTTGAAAACATGGAAATCATACCATTAAAAATAAACGGCGCGGTGGAACAGCTAAAATCATAACCTGCAAAGAATCCTGGTGGTGGATGATGACGCCGATTTACGCCGCCTTATGAAAAGGATGAAAAGAAATAGGACAAACCGCGGGGCTTGTCCATACGCGGTGAAAAATGCCTTGGAAGCAGGACGCAACCCGGTCCGGGACGCCCAATCGGGATTTCCGCGGGGGTTTTAGGGAACCTCCGGCAGCCCGGCCCCGGCCCACCAGATGCCCCTATGGATGCGCTCCATGAGTATGCGCGTACTTGCCAAGGGATCCCCTTTTAGAGTACCATGTTCTCAATGAAAAAATTCACCGGTATTCCTGCTTCTCCAGGTATAGCCATCGAAAAGGCACTTTTATATTTAGAGGACGATGTTCCCGAGATTCCCCGGTATAGTATACAGAAAAGTCAGGTCGAATCCGAATGGAAGCGGTTTCTTACTGCAAACCACCAAGCAGTGGAAGAAGTCAGAGACCTCTATGAACAGGCCTTACGAGAAGTAAGCTCGGAACAGGCGGCTATCTTCCAATCCCACCGGATGATGCTGGAAGATACGGATTTTCATGAGCAGATTAAAGATCAGCTCAATGAAAGCCTGCAAAATATCGAATGGGTGTTCTGGGATATTTCTCATAAACTAGCGCAGTGTTTAATGGCATCCCCGGACGCGCAATTCAGAGAACGGGCTGCGGATATTTCTGATGTGTCCCGCCGGGTCATGAACCGGCTCCTTTCCATTAACAAGCGTTCTTTGGCGGATCTCAAATCCGATGTGATCCTGGTGAGCCACGATCTCTTGCCTTCAGATGTGTTAGCCATGGACAAAAAACGGGTCAAGGCCATTGTGATGGATGCGGGAGGGCGGACCTCCCACACGGCCATTCTTGCCCGGGCCTTTGCTATTCCTGCGGTACTCGGGCTTTCCTCTATCACCAGAGCCATTGATGAGGGGGATACCGTGGTGGTAAACGGTACGGTGGGAGAGGTTATCGTCAACCCGGATACCCAGAATTTGGGGCAGTCCCAGCAAGCGATGGATCACTACCACAAGTACTTTGATGAGTTCCTGGAACTGCGGGAACTTCCCGCGGAAACCAAAGATGGGCATCGGGTCTGTCTCAAGGCCAACATTGAAATCCCCGAAGAAGCGGACCAGGTAGCCCGGTACGGGGCGGAGGGCATCGGCTTGTACCGTTCGGAATTTCTCTTCCTCACCCCTGGTCAGGCAATCGCCGAGGAGGAACAGTACCGGGCCTATAGCCATGTCCTCAAGGTCATGGAGGGCCGGCCCGTAACCATCAGAACCCTGGACAGCGGCGGGGACAAGCTGATTCCCAATTTCCAGCTCACCGATGAAAAGAACCCGCTCCTGGGTTGGCGGGCCATCCGATTTTCCCTTTCCCGGCCTGAACTCTTCAAGACCCAACTGCGGGCACTCTTGCGTTCCAGCGTCAATGGAAACATGCGGATCATGTTTCCATTGATTTCCGGGATCGAGGAGTTAGAGCAGGCCCTGAGTATCTTAGAGGAGGCAAAAGCTGAGTGCCGTAAGAAGAACCAAGCCTATAGCGACGCTATTGAGGTGGGCAGCATGATTGAGGTGCCTGCGGCGGCCATGACCGCGGATATCCTGGCGGAACGGTCGGACTTTTTTTCCATCGGTACCAACGATCTCATCCAGTATTCCTTGGCGGTGGATCGGGGAAACGAGCGGGTCAACTATCTTGCCCAACCCTCCCATCCTGCGGTGATCCGGTTCCTCCAAAAAATCATCCAGAGCGCCCATGAGAAGGGGATCAAGGCAGGTCTATGCGGTGAATTGGCCGGGGACACCACCGCCACGGCGCTGCTTTTGGGCTTAGGGCTGGATGAGTTCAGCATGACCGCCCAGTCCATCCCCCAGGTCAAACGGATCATCCGGGGGGTGGAGATGGAACAGTGCCGGCTTCTTGCGGAAAGAGCGCTCCAATGCAGCTCCTATCACCACGTTACGGTCTTGGTGGAAGCCTGGATGTCCGAACATTTTCCGAGCGACTATGAACTTCGATCCCGATAAGCGCTACCAAAACCTGCCCGTAGCGGTGTTGGTAGGGAGGCCCAATGTGGGTAAGTCCACCCTGTTCAACCGGCTGGTCCATGCCCGACGGACCATCACAGACCCGACCCCCGGCGTTACCCGGGATCCGGTGGGCATGGATACCTGTATCGCGGGGAAACCGATGCGGCTCATTGATACCGGGGGCTTTAAGCTGGAAAAAGCCCGGGAAGGCGCGGAACGAACCCTGGATGCCCTCGTACAGGAGCGGACCCGGGAGACTCTGAAGCAGGCGGACCGGATCATCCTCCTCCTGGAACCGGGGGAGCTTACCAGGGAAGATGAAGAATTCATCGCGTTCCTACGGCCCTTTCAGGATCGACTGCTAGTGGCGGTGAATAAGACCGAGGGAGGTCGCCGAGAGCAGGCCGCCTGGAACCTCCTCGCGTATGGGTTTGAGCGGATCTTCATGATCTCCGCGGAACATGGGGATCATGTGGGGGATCTGGCAGAGGCGATCATCGCAGGGCTTGACTTCTCCCCGGTGCTGGAGGATGAGCCTCAAGCCCGTCCTATCGGCATCGCGCTCCTGGGGAAGCCCAATACCGGAAAGTCCACCCTTTCCAATCGGCTCACCGCATCGAATGCTTCTATTGTAAGCGATATACCCGGTACGACTAGGGATGTGGTGGAAGGGGGCTTTGTGTATAAGAACCGTTCCTTCAAGCTGCTGGATACCGCGGGGATCCGGCGAAAAACCAAGGTACGGGAAAATATCGAGTACTATTCGGTGAACCGGGCCATCAAAACCATTGTCCAGGCTGACCTGGTCTTCCTTATCATCGATGCCCAGGAGGGCCTCTCGGACCAGGATAAGAAAATCGCGGCTTTGGCCCATGACCACGGCCGGGGTATCATCATGGTCCTCAACAAATGGGACACCATGCCCGTGGTAAAGAACAGCGTGCAGGCGGTACAGGATCGGATCCGCTTCCTCTTCGGCAAGATGGAATACGCGCCGATTATACCCGTGAGCGCCAAGGATGGAACCGGGGTAGCCAAACTTTTGGATACCGCCATCAGCCTGTACGGGCAGCTCATACGGCGCATTGATACGAGCCTGCTGAACCGGACCTTGGAGCGCTGGCTTGCGGAGTATCCGCCTCCCATAGGCCCTCAGACCCGGTTCAAAATAAAATACGCCCTGCAGGTTTCGGACAAGCCGGTCAAGTTCGTTTTTTTCGTGTCCCGGCCCCAAGCGGTTACGGCGTCGTATATCTCCTATCTCCGTAATAAAATCCGTAAGGACCTGGGGTTTTCCCAGATACCCATCACCATTGAGCTGCGTTCTTCGCAGCAAACCAAGGAATAACCGGTGACATCCTATACGGTGGGGGATATGGAGCGGCTCTTGGGACTTAAAGCCCATGTCATACGGTATTGGGAGAAGGAGATTCCCCTGGTGCAGCCGAAAAAAGACGAGCATGGCAGGCGGATCTACGCAAAATGGGATGTGCATGTGCTCCTCCGGATCAAACACCTGCTCTATGAACGACATTTTACGGTGGAAGGCGCCCGGAACCAGCTCTTCCGAGAAGTTTCAGGGGATTATCAGGATCTGCGCAGCCATATCGCCGCACTCCGTTCCGAGTTGGCGGCCCTGTATATGCTGGTTACCGGGAAAGGTCCCAGGACCGGAACCACGTGACGGACCTCTTTCCCGGTTTAGCCCCTGCAGTCCGCCGTACCCTGGATGGATTTCCCCGCTTGATAGACCAGGCCTTTCCCCTGCCCCGGCGTTTCCGGGCAGGGCTTCCCCAGGATGTGGCGGAGCTTTCCCGGCTGCTCACCAGCGGCCGGGGGGAGCGCCGGGATTCGTATTTGGGTACCCCAAACATGCTTTCAGCCTATCTTCGGTACTTTCTCCCCTGGAACGTCTACCGGCTTTGCCGGCTCCTCCCGGCCCTGCCTTTGCACTTTGCTCCGGGAGACGCTATCATCGACCTGGGTTCCGGGCCGCTGACCCTGGTCATCAGCCTCTGGATAGGCCGGCCTGATTTGCGGGAGCTTCCCCTGGAGTTCCGTTGTGTGGATCGAACCGCCGCAGCTCTGGACGCGGGGAAGCGGCTCTTTTATACCTTGGCCGGAGACGCCCCTCCCTGGGTGATCAAGCCCATCCGCGCTTCCCTGGGGGATCCCCTCTACGGTCCCAAGGCCCGTCTTGTCTCGGCGGTCAATGTGTTCAACGAAGTCTTTGGGGCGCTGCCCCGCCATACCGCGGCTCTGCAGCAGGCTGCGGATAAAACCAGCCGGCTCCTTTCCTCTTTAACCGCCGCTTCCGGTTCCATCTTGGCGCTTGAACCAGGCATTCCCCGGTCCGGGGAATGCATCGCCGCCCTGCGCGCTGCCCTGCTTGAACAAGGACAGGTCCCTTGCTCCCCCTGTCCTCACCGGGGAACCTGTCCCTGTCCAGGCGGAAAAGCCAAGTGGTGTCATTTTGCTTTTGATACGGAAGACGCCCCCGCTGCTTTGCATACCTTGTCCGCGGCTGCGGGACTTCCCAAGGAGCGGGCGACCTTGAGTTTTCTACTCACCGGTCCTGGGGAACCGGAATCCCCCCAGGAGCATGAAAAGACGCTTCTGGCGCGGATCTTCTCGGACCCTTTTCCGGTGCCTGGCCGTGGGTATGGCCGCTACGGTTGTTCCAGCCGGGGACTGATCCTCGCGCTTGACAGGGATAGGAGAAACGAAAAAAATAAATCCGGCGCATTGGTATCCCTTACCTTGGGATCTCCGGAAAAGCGGGATCCCAAAACCGGGGCTTTGCTGGCGGAATTCATACCATCTGCCGTATAGCGGCTCATCGTCGCAGGGTGCTCTTCAGGTAAACGGGTTCTTGCTTGAGGAAAAAGGCTCTCGCAGTCCTCCGGAGGAGCGAAAGCCACGGCTTGGCGGCTGTGGCCACGCCGGTTTTGGACCGCTATACCCTTGAATACTCCGCTGGCGACCTGCGGCTCCTGATGGGCGGCCCAAGAATGAGGCGGAGTATCAAACCCTCAGGGCAGGACCCGTCATGGAGCGTGGCTTAAAAAGGCGTCAATCTGCGCCATGAGCGCGTCATAGGTATCTACGCAGGGGATGTCCCGGCAGGATTCCCTCAGACTAGGAGGCGCTCTGAACAGGCAGCCCGCCTGGGCCTCACGGATCATGGCTATATCATTAAACGAGTCTCCCGCGGCGAAGACCGCGAGGTTAAGGGATTGGAGCGCCTGCACCGCCCGTTTCTTGCCGTCCTGCTGACGAAGCCGGTAATCGGTGATGGAGCCATCCGGGCCGATGATCAGACGGTTACAGAAGAGGGTGGGGTACGCCAATTTTGCCATGAGGGGCTGGGCAAATTCTTCGTAGGTATCAGAAAGGATGATGAGTTCCGTCTTTTCCCGGAGGGTTTGGGTAAAACGCACTGCCCCCTCCAGCGGCTCCAGGGTGCTGATAACCCGAGTAATATCCGCCAGTTTAAAGCCCTGCTCTTTCAAGATAGTGATACGGAACCGCATCAGGGCGTCATAATCCGGCTCA
This sequence comes from Treponema sp., assembly GCA_031274565.1. Classification (GTDB taxonomy): domain Bacteria; phylum Spirochaetota; class Spirochaetia; order Treponematales; family Breznakiellaceae; genus JAIRLU01. The sequence continues at coordinate 400 of JAISPY010000259.1, read as the reverse complement.
TCCCGGGTGGTCCGCCGTAAGGCGCTAACCCCGGTGGCTTCGGCAAAGGCAATCCAGATTTCAGGAACCAGGACCCCTTCAAGATCAAGACATACGATACGCATAACTTAAGGATACTAGCATAGCAGGCTCCTTTTGCCTAGCAGGTTGGTTGGGATGAGCAATCACCGAAACCGTGAAAGCCGGTTCCCGCTCCCTGGGGCAGAAAGGACCAAACGGTTTTCCTTTGAGGGAAGCGGGTATACCGTCCATACCCTTTTCCTGGGCTCTACGGTTAATTTGCCGTAATTCCCCGCCCCTTGGGGCGGTTGAAAAGCAAGGGAGCAGGTCGGGGTCCCCGGAACCTGCTCCCCCCCTTTTTGCTTACATTTCCAAGTTCTTAGTCAAGCTTTCCAAGAAC
>JAISPY010000177.1 GCA_031274565.1 Treponema sp. | reverse complement strand
TATGGATATCCCAGGCTTGCAGCGCCTGATAGGGGATATGCAGAACCGCTTGAGCCTGCGGGGGATTCGGTTTGAGTTTCTCCGGGTTCCAGGAGATATGAACCGCAAGCCCCGCCCGGCTGCCTTTCCTGCGCAGCCCCCGCCGGTACCGCCGTCCCCTCCCACGGCTTCGTCGGCAGTACCCCCGGTTCCCCGCCCTGGCGGTACCGGGGGCGCGCTACCGCCAGCTCCGCCCATGCCTGCTGCGGAGCCGCAAATCCAGGCGCCTTCAGGCGCTTCGGCGTTACCGCCCCTCGCCGCCCTGCAAATGCCGATCCTGGATGCGGAATCGCCGCCCCTGCCCCAAGCGGAGTCTCCCCCTGAACCGGTCTTCACCGAGGAAAACTCCCCTGCCTTTCCCCAAGACCAAGGATCTGAACAGCCGGTCTTCACCGAGGAACCGGCGGATAGGTCCCCGGATTCCGGCGAACCCTTGGAAGCAGCGCCTCCGGTGGAGTTGCCGGGGAAACCGACGTCCCCCTGGGACGGGGACTTCCAGGAGCATCCGGTTGCAGGAGCACGCTCCTATCTGGTATACATCAATACCGGGTTCGGGGTCCTGGCAGCGCTGAGTATCCTCCTCAGTATTTTCCTGGTTGCCCGGCGGCTCCAGAACGCTCCTAATCGGATGCTGGTCCATGGTACGGAAACTCCTGGTTTCGAGGGACCGCCCCTGCTCTCCCTGTTCGTGAAGGATCAGAGTACCAGTTTGAGCAGACGGAACCTGCATATCCTGAAGCCGGGGTATTCCTTAAGCCTTGGAGGAGGGAACTCGGATTTTCTGATATTCCTCGTACCCGTACCGTCCTGTATTGCCCGGATCTATTTTGACGGTACCCTGTTTACCTTGGTTCCCCAGAAACCGCGGTTCTTCCCGGATCTGGATGCGCAAGTCATGCAAGATTGTATTGGCAAGACCATCCGGATCATCACCGGGAAGCACTACGAGCTGTATATACGGATAGAACGCCGAGGGGATCCGTGGTATGCCTTAAACCGTCTGCTTACCTCCATTACGTTACCAGGGTAAACCAGGGCGAGCGCACATAAAAATTTTTGTCCGCGAATTACACGAATTAAGAAGGAATCGTGCGCTAAAATCCGTTAAGGGCCTGCGCAGGCCCTCAATCAGCGTAATCGGTGGATTTTTTATCTTTAATACCCCGCTCATTACGCTCATTTTTGCAAATTAAGAACGATAGTCATTCCATAATTTGCGTTAATTCGCGTCATTCGCGGACTCTTTTGTTTATATGCGCCGGCCCTGCCGGGTAAACTGCTGAGACTGGACTATTCCAAGCCCAAGCGTTCCAGGGTATTTCGGGCTCTCCGGGCAAGGCCGCTGTTTTTGTCATCCGTCAAAGCCCGGACCTCAGTCTCCAATCCGTGCAGTTCGTTCCCGGCGATCATATCCAGCGCCGTGGATTTTTCGATGATCCCCCCGGAACTTAAAAACCGACGGGCCAGGTCTTCCAGTTTCCCGCTCTTCGCCGCGCCAAGTACCCCGAGAAAGCCGTTATACAACTTGGTTTGATTCATCTTCTTCGCGTCATCCATCTCGATGATGATCTTCTCCGTGTAAGCATCGGGATCTGCGGCGATGAGCTTTTCCGCGGCCAGGATGCGGAGCTGGAGCGGGTTCTTACGTTCCGCAAAGAGCTGCTCCAGCACGGCCTGGGCTTCCGCGTTTCCCATAGCTCCCAAGGCTTTTACCGCCTCTTCCCGTACCGCCAGCACCTCATCCCGTTCCGCCCGGTACCGGAGGAAGGGTATGGCGGCGCTTAACTTCCGCTTTCCCGCGGCATTGGCAGCGCCGATACGGGTGCGGTAATAGGAATCCCTAAAACTCTCCAAAATCGCGTCATCCACTTCTTCCCCTGAAAACGGCCCTAAGGCAGCCACCGCGCTGGAACGCACATTGGGTTCTGTGGAGGAGAGGGCTTCGAGGATCGCATTCACCCCGGCGCTATCCCCGATCTTGGCCAGACCGTCCAAGGCAGCTATCCGCAGCGTCCCCCGTTCCAGGTTGGTCCCGGCAATCTCCGCCAAAAGGGAAACCCCGGTTTGAGAGCCGGTCTCGCCCAGAGCAATGAGCAGCTCCCGCTGGTTTATGTCCTGAGGATTCCGGTTGGTATAGAAATCAAGCAAGTATGCCGCCGTCTCATCTCGGTCTTGACTCGTTCCCCCCGAGGCTATCCGGCCCAAGGCCCTGAATCCCGCATCCATGAACTGGGGTTCCCGGGCGTCCAGTAGGCGCTCCAATGGCTTGATGGCTTGCACGGCTTTAACCTTTCCCAGGTAATCCATAGCCGAGAGGACCGTTTCCTGAGCCTCATCATCCCGTTCTTCGATAGCTTTGATAGCCCGATCTTCAAGTCCTTGCTTACCCCGGTTCGCGAAAAAGGACAAGACCCCGGAGAGGATCTGCTGATTCCGGGTGTTTTGACTCAACGCAATGAGTTCATCGTCCAGGAAGTGCTCACTTTGCGACTGAACTGCGGTAGTACGTTCGCTTTTTAAGGTTTGGATCAAGGCGGCGATCTCGGTTTCCGTACCGTAATGAATGGTATCCATCCGCTGTTCATCCTCTGATTTGCCTGCGGCGCTTTCCGCGGCAACCACGCCGGCGGACAGACACAAACCACAGAGGCAAAACAAAACCGCTGAAACAGGGTATCTCACTGGGTATCTCCGTAATAACGCGTTAAAAACGCATGCTTAAATGATAAAAACCGTTCTTCCTCAATAGCCCTGCGGGCATCCCGTACCAGTTCGTGCAGAAAATAGAGGTTATGGTAACTTGCCAGCATGGAACAGAGGATCTCCTGGGTTTTAAAAAGGTGCCGCAGGTATGCCCTGCTATAGGTCCGGCAGACTTTGCAGCCACATGCTTCATCTATCGGCGTAAAATCGAGCCGGTTGGTGCTTTTTTTGAGGGCAAGCGGACCTTGCCGGGTAAACACATGACCGATTCGGCCGCTTCTGGTAGGGAGTATGCAGTCAAAGAGGTCGATGCCCTGTTCAATAGCCGCCAGGATGTAGTGGGGAGTCCCGATGCCCATAACATACCGGGGTTTTTCCAACGGCAACAGGGATGCGGTATACGAAAGATACTCCAAGAAGACCGGTTCCGGCTCCCCCACGGAGAGTCCACCGATGGCGATCCCCGGGGTTCCGGCGGCACAAGCCGCTTCCGCGCTCTGTTCCCGCAGGTCTTTAAAGAAATTACCCTGGACAATGGAAAAGAGCTTCCCCTGGTAACCCGTTTGCACCTGGGCTTCCCAGGCTTGCGCTGCCCTCGCAAGCCAGAGGTTCGTGGTCCGGAGGTCCGCCTGGGCCTTTTTATAGGGGGTTTGCCAGGGGGTGCATACATCCAGCGCCATCTGGATGTCGCTGTTGAGGATGCACTGGATGGCTACCACTTTTTCCGGGCTTAACAGGTGAACGGAACCGTCAATATGGGAACGGAAGTGTACCCCCTCATCCCGGATTTTTCTGAACGGGGCTAGGGAGAACACCTGATACCCTCCTGAATCGGTTAAGATATTACCGTTCCACCGCATAAAACTATGGAGACTGCCTGCTGCGGCAATCACCTCGGTTCCTGGTCTGAGGTACAGATGGTAGGTATTGGAAAGAATCAGCTCAAAGCCTATCTCCTGGAGGTCCTCCCGGGTGAGGGCTTTAACGGTCCCGTTGGTCCCTACCGGCATGAAAACCGGGGTTGCAACCGGACCATGGGGTAAGATCATACATCCGGTCCGGGCATGACAAGCAGGATCCGCATGGTGCTGGGTAAAAAATGGTTCCATCATACTTCCTTAAAAGGCGGTCTATTTTTAATATACTACCATTCCGACTGTTTACGACGTTTTGCCAGCCCGAATAAGGGCTTTGCGTAGCATCCGTTCCGCAGGAACGGCGACCAGGGCTGGCAAAATGTGGCGAAAGTTTTGCGTGGGAATGTTCAGACCAGAGGTCTGCGCGTAGTTGTTATGATTAAACCGGACAGCAGTGTTTGCCAATAATTACCGCCGCAGTGGGTGCGTACTTTTTGGTTATATTATTTCCCATTTATTTTTCTTAATGGCATTTTAAAGTACCCCATCAAACATGTTATCTATCCGCACCATAAGAGCAGGGTCAAGTTCATAGAGCTTAAATTTGTCTAGACCGAATTCTTCCGCCCATTGCAATTTAAGACCGATCAATTCGTCATCACTTGACCATGACTTGCCCTCCAGAAATGTTTCAAGCGCGCTCTTACATTGATATACATAGTCTTCCCTTTCACGGGAGTAGAACACATTGATATGACCCGTACCATAATCGCCGTCCTGGTACACAATTTCCACATGCGGATTAGTTATCTCTCCACGATGCGCATAAATTGAAGTTTTACTTGCAGATACGGTGTCATCGTCTTTGCCGTGGACAACCATAACCGGCAAATCCGACGTGTTTATTCCGTCAACAGCCGTCTTATTCATAGTGTCGCCAAACAATTCTTTTTGTATTACCCAAAATTGCGGATACAGAAGATAATAAGCATTGCCGACCGACAAAACACCCTGTTCGGTAAACATTTCCATACCATCGTTATACCCGGAAAAGCTTACCACCGCCTTTACCCGTGGATGCTCGCGGTTTAAAACCGCGGCTACCGCATAGCCGCCCCAACTGTGTCCCACCAGGCAGATAGGCAACGTATCAAATCTATCGGTGTTTTCTATATATGATAATGCCCTATC
>JAISPY010000085.1 GCA_031274565.1 Treponema sp. | reverse complement strand
CTGACGGGACCGGGAGCTACAGCATAAGCAGTTTGCTCTCCGGAACCTATACTATTACAGTGTCCCTGGCCGGTTACGTTACCGGTACGATTACCGGGGTTACGGTGGCAGCTACGGGTCTTGATGTTACCAATCAAAATCTGACCTTACAGCGGCTCTACACCGTAACCTATGATCCCAATGGCGGCGGCGGAACCGCCCCTGTATCCCAAAGTGTAGTCGCCGGTCAGATCACCCTGCCTACTGGGACGGGCATGACCGCCCCAGTAGGCTCCGGGAGAACCTTCGGCGGCTGGACTGCCGGTTCAACAACCTATGCGGCAGGGGCCTCCTATACCGTAAGTGCCGACGTAACGTTTAAGGCCATCTGGGCGGGGGTAACCAGCGTTGGTGCTATTGGGAACCACATTAGCCAATCAGGCGCTGCTGGGACCGAGAGTAATCCCGTCCCCTTACCGGTGGAGGTCACTTTTAACAACATGGATGATTGGCGGGACCTGCTCCTGGCGATTAGAAATGCGGGGAAGTACGTTAGCCTCGACCTTACCGGTAGTACCATGGCCGGTATAGTGAACGACGGGGAATTTACCCCCGGAAACTACAATACCGGGGAGCCATTCATCGTGGCCCTCACCCTGCCTGCTGATGTCACCAAGCTACAGAGTGGATCACCCGGATATAGTACCTTTCGAAACTTCACCAAGCTCCAGGAAATAAGCGGTCCTAAGGTCGAAATCGTCGGCGCTGAGCTGTTCTACAACAAAGGTCCCAAGCTGAGATCCGTGAGCTTCCCGGTGGCAACGACCGCTCTCAACTCCATCTTCGGTTACTGCAAGGTGCTGACTGCGGTGGACCTCGGGAAGGTAATCTCCCTCGGCAATATGGCCTTCGACAAGTGTGAAGCGCTGAGTTCGCTGGACCTCTCGGCTGCAAAGACAATCGGCAACCACGTCTTCAGCGGCTGTATCGCGCTGAGTTCGCTGGACCTCCGGGCGGCAACCTCCCTCGGGGATGGGGTCTTCGAGGGTACCGGCTCCGCGACCCTAACCATTATCCTGGGAGCCACGCCCCCCACGGTCGGGACCGATATGTTCAACTACGTTACTACTGCCAGAACCGTTATCCTCAAGGTGCCTTCCGGCGCAACGGGCAACTATACTGAAGCCTGGAAAAACGCTTTTAAAGGCCAAGGCACCTCCGGTAGTGACACGACAAAGATAAACAACAATATCAACCTTACCATTACAACTTATTAACCAGGAGGAACCCCTGGGGTATCTGCGGGAGCTATCAGCCCCCGCAGAACTCCGGGCCTTCCCGGGCCGGCAGTCAATATCGTCCGGGAAGTGGCTCGAGACGGGGGGAAGATAATCCCGTTTAGGATGCAATGCTATAATGGGATGGCTGTATGCACCAGTTGGCTCAATTGGTATTCTGATTTGAGGCAGTTCCAAAATGTCAGATTTTGGAACTGCAACCTTGAAAAACGCAGTTTCGTCGAACCCGAGGTTCGCAGGCTTTAGCCTGAGAAACTGCAAGAACTGGTTCTATCGGACCATAGGTCCGCAATAACCAATTTTGGAACCAGCTCAATTAATAACATAAAAAACAGCCCGCTTCGCATAACAGGTCTGTTAATGCTTCGGGCCTTACCGGGCCGCACAAGGGCGGCCCGCAAGCAGGGAGCGGCGAAGGGAGCTGCGGCAGGGCGCTTCCCTTACAGCCCAGCGCCGCCCGCTTTTGACCTACCCGGAGTTTCATCCAACCCAGCGCTCGGTTCCTCAAGAAAAAATTCCCCATCCTTACCTCTTGGTCCACATAAACCCCCTGAGGCGGTCAAGGGGTGGTCTTCTTTTCCCGCATCTTTTGCAATACCTCCGCAAAGGGGTTATACATGGTCCCGTCATCTTCCACCATGGTCCATTCCCTGGACGGGTTATACCGATTCCCTGGCTCTCGGGGAACAGGCTTGTGAGCCGACCCCGAAAAGCCTCCTCTAACGCTGCCAGCGGGAAGGGCATTACCAATAGCGCCACCTTCCGGAGTTACGGCTTTTTTCACCACCAGGACCCGCTTTCTCCCTGCCGCCGCCGCAGGATCAAGAACCGGCTGCTCTTTTTCCCCCTTCTTTTCTCCTTTTCCCCTTTTCCCCACCGAGGGGGCTTCCGCCTTACGCGCCGGGGTGGATGCGGAGGTCTTGACCGGCCCCCCGGAGGCAGCGTTCTGACGCTTCCGGGAAAGCGCGATCCTGCGGCGATCCTGATCCAGACTGATGACCTGGAATTCCAGTACATCCCCCACCTTGACCACATCCATAGGGTCTTTCACAAAATGATCGCTCAACTCTGAAATATGGACCAGGGCGGTCTCCTTGATGCCCAGGTCAACGAAGGCGCCAAAATCAACCACGTTTTTGATCTTACCGGTGATCATCATCCCTTCATGGAGGTCCTCAAAGGTAACCACTCCCTTTTGCATAACCGGTTTGGGGTAATCGTCCCGGGGGTCCCGGTTCGGCTTTTGTAACTCCTCCACAATATCCTTGAGGGTGGTGTCCCCCACGCCGTGCTGTTCCTTCAGCATCCGGGCGGTTTCCGCGTTCAAGTTTCCCGTGGTGGTAATGGTATCCCGGATGGTCCGGGCAATGGCGTAATTCTCCGGATGAACCCACGTATTATCCAGCGGATCCGCGCTTTCGGGGATCTTGAGAAACCCTGCGCACTGTTCAAAACTCTTAGGGCCCATGCCGGGAACCGCAGTCAATTCCTGCCGGGAAGCAATTTTTCCCTGTTCCTCCCGGTACTTCACGAGCTTTTGGGCTAGGGAACGGTTAATCCCCGACACATAGCGGAGCAGGGAGGCGCTGGCGGTGTTAAGATTCACCCCTACGTTGTTCACCACCGATGAGACCACCTCGTCTAAGGTTTCAGAGAGTTTCTTTTGATTCACGTCGTGCTGATACAGTCCCACGCCGATGGATTTGGGATCGATCTTGACCAGTTCCGCCAAAGGGTCCTGAAGCCTGCGGCCTATGGAAATGGCCCCCCGGATGGTCAGGTCCAGGTCAGGGAATTCCTCCCGGGCAATATCGCTGGCAGAATAGACCGACGCGCCATCCTCATCCACCACGGTGTAGAGGACTTCCAGGTTGTTCTCCGCGATGACCTGGGAGAGGATCTCCTGTACTTCCCGTGAACCGGTGCCGTTCCCCAGGGCAATGAGCTGGATATCGTACTGCTTGACCCCTTCCAGAATGAGCTGCTTCGCCTCCGCAACCTTATGATTATACATGACGAAATTATGCAGGTATTTTCCAGTATCATCGAGGAACGCGCACTTGGTTCCGGTCCGGATCCCCGGATCAATGCCTAAGACCCGGGTACCCTTGAGGGGCCGCTGCATGAGCAGGTTCTTGAGGTTCTGGCTGAATACGGAAATGCCATGATCATCCGCCGCGTCGCTCTGGTCTCCCCGGATTTCCCGGATCACCGCAGGGGATAAGAGCCGTTTAAGCCCATCTTCGATGGCGGTTTTATAGTACTCATTGGGCAGCGCGTATTTTTTCCACAGCAGTTCCACCGCGGTGTTTTCGTCCACATCAATGGTACTCTCCAGGACCTTTTCCCGCTCACCTCGGTTTATGGCCAGAATCCGGTGCGGTTTGATCTGGGCAAGCCGCTCGGTGTAGTCCCAGTACATCAGGTAGGTGGAGGTCTTCTTGGCGTCCTCGTCCCCAAGACCGGGCTTCTGGGAAGCCTTCACGATAATGCGGCCGTCCATGAGATAGAAGGATTTGACGGTTTTCCGGTTTTCCGGGTCCTGAGCAATCTTCTCGGCAATGATGTCCATAGCCCCTTGTAAGGCGTCCTCCACCGTGGCAACTGACAGCTCAGGGTGTTCGGTATTTTCGCTGATAAATTCCGCAGCTTTGGCACGGAGCGGCTCTGTTTCAAGCTCCGCCATAGCCTCCGCCAAAGGCCCCAGTCCCTTCTCACCGGCAAGCATACCCCTGGTTTTCTTCTTTCGCTTATAGGGGGCGTAGATATCCTCCAGCTCCGCTAAACTTGCGGCCTGGCGGATGTTTTCGTACAAAGGCTCGGTGAGTTTCCCCTGGTCGAAGATCCCCCGGATAATTTCGAGCCGCCGGGTTTCCAGGTTCTTCCCGCTGGAAAAGAGGTGATCCACATCCCGAATCTTAACCTCATCCAAGCTGCCGGTCTTTTCCTTGCGATAACGGGCGATGAAAGGTACGGTACTCCCTTCTTCCAAAAGACTTATCACCGCGGAAACCTGCCCCTGATTGATCACGAGGGCTTCCGCTATACGTTTCATAAGGCTTACCTCGTTGACCTGTAAGCCGTCGATAAATTCCTGCGTTAATTCCATAACTATTTAATTGTACCAAGCCGCTCAGTCTATGGCAACCGCCAAGGCCGGATCGGCCAGGGCCGGCGCATATAAACAAAAGCGTCCGCGAATGACGCGAATTAACGGGAATTATGGAATAACCACAGCTTAACTCGAAAAAATGAGTGTAATGAGCGGGTATTTTAAAGATAAAAAATCCACGGATTACGCTGATTTAACGGATTTTAGAACGTGATTCCTTCTTAATCCGTGTAATTCGTGGACAAAAATTTTTAGGTACGCCAGCCTTGCCAGACCAGCAGGTAAACCGCTCGTCTGGGTTCTGGAGGGATCCGTTTCAGGTCTTTCCACGGCGCCATAGGTTCCAGCTCCCCTTCCCCGGAGGTAACTGC